>DASZJM010000096.1:0-2564 GCA_035948165.1 Candidatus Methylomirabilota bacterium | reverse complement strand
GCCTACGCGCAGGCCGCGTCCGGGCCGTGCCCGGTGTTCGTCAAGATCGACGTGGGGCTCGAGCGGCTCGGGGTGCCCGCCGAGCAGGCGGTCAAGGCCATCCTCGCGATGCTCGAGCTGCCGCACCTCACGCTGGCGGGTCTCTGCGCCCACCCGCACGCCGAGGTGGGCGGCGATCCCGCCTACGCGGACTGGCAGGCCGGCCGCTTCACCGCGGTGGTGGACGAGCTGGAGGCGCACGGGGTGCGGGTACCGGTGCGGCTCCTCGCCGCGAGCCCGTTCGTGCTGCGCTTCCCGCACACCTACCTGAACGCGGTCGATCCCGGCCGGATGCTCTACGGCATCACGTTCCCGGGCGAGACGCCGCCGGTGCCGCTGCGGTCGACCCTGCACGCCCTCGCCACGCGGGTCATCGCGCTCAAGGAGCTGACCCCGCGCGAGCGGTTCGCCGCGCAGGCGCCGTTCCCGGTGACCGGGCCGCTGCGTCTCGGGGTGGTGCCGATGGGCAGCGCGGACGGGCTCCGCTGGCTGCACGCCGGCCACGTGCTGGTGCGCGGCCGCCGGGCGCCCATCATCGGCGGGCCCTCGCTCGAGCACACCCGCATCGACCTCACCACCGTGCCCGACGCCGCGGTGGGCGACCGAGTCGTGATCATCGGCCGCCAGGGCGATCTCGAGATCACCCCCGCCGAAGTGGCTGCCCGCGGCGGCCTCGACCTCCACCACGTGGCCACCACCGTCGGCCCCCGCGTCGCCCGCGTCTACCGGGGTCAGGTCTTACATTCCGACATCCGTGAGCCGTAGTATCTCCTCCAGGAGGATCTCCGCATGCCCAAGGTCCTGACCGAAGCCCAGGTGGAGCGGTTCAAGCGCGACGGCTGTCTCTCGCCGGTGCGCGCGATGAGCGCCGAGCGGGCGCGCCACTACCGCGAGCGGTTCGAGGCGCTCGAGTCGCGCGTGTCCGACATCAAGAAGATGAAGACCAAGTCGCACCTGCTCGCCCCCTGGGTCCTGGAGATCGCGGAGGACCCGCACATCCTCGACGTCTTCGAGGACCTGGTCGGCCCCAACCTGCGCTGCTGGTCCATGGCGTGGCGGGTGAAGAAGGCCGACGGCGAGACCTTCGCGGGCTGGCACCAGGACTCGGCCTACGGGGCGGCCAAGCCGGTGGTGCTGGGCGGGCTCGCGCTCTCCAACTGCGGCGTCACCCAGGGCTGCCTGCGCGGCGTCCCCGGCTCGCACAAGTGGGGCATCCTCAAGCACGACGAGAAGGACGACCCCAAGTCCATCCTGGCCAAGGGCCAGTTCATCGTCGACGAGTTCGACGAGTCGAAGGCGGTGGACTTCTCGCTCGAGCCCGGCGAGATGGTGATGTTTGACAACTCGCTCGTCCACGGCTCCGGGACGAACTTCGGCCCCGATCGCCGCTTCCTGCTGCTGGTCGAGATGGTGCCGACGTGGGCCGAGCCGGCCCGCGTGCGTCAGTCCGCGATGCTGGTGCGCGGCGCCGACACCTCGGGCAACTTCGACGACGAGCCGCGGCCCGACGCGGAGTGGTCGGACACCGCGGTCGCGAACTGGAGCCGGGTGGTCGAGTCCCGGGCCAAGCTCATCTTCGAGAACAGCAAGGTCGCGCCCAGCGTGGCCTACGGTGGCACCCGGGCCGCGACGTAGCGGGGTCAGGGGGCGGGGTGGGTGGCCGCCCAGTGGCGGGCGATGTCCACGCGGCGGGTGAACCACACGTCCTTGTGCCCCGCGATGTAGTCGAGCGCCCGCTCGAGGCCGGCCGCCCGTGAGGGGTGGCCGATCAGCCGCAGGTGCAGGCCGAGGGACATCATCTTGGGCTGGGTCTGCCCCTCCCGGTAGAGCACGTCGAAGCCGTCCTTCACGAACGTGAAGTAGTCGCTCGCGGTGAAGAAGCCGCCGCTGGCGAACTTGGAGTCGTTCGCGGTGAGGCTGTACGGCACCACCAGGTGCGGAGTGCGGCCGACTCGCACCCAGTAGGGCAGCTCGTCGTTGTAGGCGTCGGAGTCGTAGAGGAAGCCGCCCTCCTCCACCACCAGCCGTCGGGTGTTGACGCTCGGCCCGTAGCGGCAGTACCAGCCCAGCGGGCGCTCGCCCACCGTCTTCTTCATCGACTCGACCGCCTTGCGGATGTGCTCGCGCTCGTCCGACTCGGAGAGCTCGTAGTGCTTGACCCAGCGCCAGCCGTGCGAGCACACGTCCCACCCCGAGGTCCGGATCGCCGCGGCCACCGCGGGGTTACGCTCCAGCGCGAGCGCGCAGCCGAACACGGTGAGCGGCAGGCCGCGCTCCTTGAAAAGGCGATGCACGCGCCAGAAGCCCACCCGGCTGCCGTACTCGAACATGCCCTCGGCGGCGAGGTCGCGCCCCTTGACCCCGTAGTTGGAGGCGCCCGCCTCGGTGAGCGTCGCCTCCGAGAAGCCGTCGTCCTGCGCGTTGTACTCCGAGCCCTCCTCGTAGTTCATCACGAAGTTGACCGCGATCCGCGCCTCGCCCGGCCAGTGCGGGTGAGGGGGATTGCCGCCGTAGCCGACGAGGTC
>DASZJM010000095.1:0-6699 GCA_035948165.1 Candidatus Methylomirabilota bacterium | reverse complement strand
ACCAGCGCGGCCAGGATCAGCAAGGGCTCGTTGGCCAGCGCGGCCCGGAACGCCTGCGCCGTCCCCTGGAAGCTCCCCTGGATGCTCGCGGGCAGCCCGAGCCGCTGGGTCGTCGCCTCCACCGCCGCGACCGCATCGCCGAGGGCCGCCCCGCGGGCCAGGTTGAAGGACAGCGTCACCGCCGGGAACTGCCCCTGCCGCGACACCACGAGCGGGGCGGTGGTGGGATAGGCCCGGATCATGGTGTCGAGCGGCACCGCGACCGGCTGGCCACCATTCGCCCCGGGGGTGGTCCCGGTGACGTAGATGTCCCGGAGGGCTCCCGCGCTCCGGCGGTACTCGGGCTTGACCTCGAGGACGACCCGGTACTGGTTGAGCTGGGTGAACATCGTGGACACTTGCCGCTGGCCGAAGGCGTCGTAGAGGGTGTTGTCGATCGCCTGAGGACTGATCCCGAACCGCGAGGCGGTGCTGCGGTCGACCACCAGCGCGGTGCCGAGTCCCTGATCCTGCTGGTCGGTGCTGACGTCGGCCAGCTCGCGCCGCGCGCGCAGCGCGTCGACCAGCCGGGGGGCCCAGAGGTTCAGCTCGCGCCCGTCCGGATCCTCGAGGCTGTACTGGTACTGCGTGCGGCTCACCCGATCCTCCACGGTGAGATCCTGCACCGGCTGCATGAAGAGCTGGATGCCGTCCACCTGAGACAGCGCGGGTTGGAGCCGGCGGATGACGTCCGTCGCGCTCACTCCGCCGCGCCGGGCGAGCGGCTTCAGGTTGATGAGGATGCGTCCGCTGTTGACGGAGACGTTGGTGCCGTCCACCCCGATGAACGAGGACAGGCTCTCGACCGCCGGGTCCTTCAGGATCAGGGCGGCCAGGGCCTGCTGCCGCGACGCCATCGCGGGGAAAGAGACCGTCTGGGACGCCTCCGAGATGCCCTGGATGACCCCGGTGTCCTGGACCGGGAAGAACCCCTTCGGCACCACCACGTAGAGCACCAGCGTGAGCCCGAGGGTGGCGATCGCCACCGCGAGGGTCGCCGGCTGGTGGCCGAACACCCAGCGCAGGCTCGTGCCGTAGGCCGCGATGATACGGTCGAAGGCGCGCTCGGACCACCGGTAGAGCCGGCCCTGGCGCTCGGGGGGCGTGTGGCGAAGCAACCGGGCGCACATCATCGGGGTCAGGGTCAGCGACACCACCGCGGAGAGGAGGATCGTGATCCCGAGGGTGATCGCGAATTCGCGGAACAATCGGCCTACCACATCGGCCATGAACAGGAGCGGGATGAGCACCGCGATCAGGGAGACGGTGAGGGACAGGATGGTGAAGCCGATCTGCGCGGCGCCCTTCAGCGCGGCCTGCCGCGGCGGGTCGCCCGCCTCGATATAGCGCGCGATGTTCTCGATCATGACGATGGCATCGTCCACCACGAACCCGGTGGAGATGGTGAGCGCCATCAGCGAGAGATTGTTCAGGCTGAACCCGAGGAGCACCATCACCCCGAAGGTCCCCACGAGGGAGAGGGGGACCGCGACCGCCGGGATGAGGGTGGCGGGAATGGTGCGCAAGAAGAGGAAGATGACCAGGACGACCAGCGCGACCGACAGCATCAGCTCGAACTGGACATCCTTCACCGAGCCCCGGATGGTCGCGGTGCGATCGGTGAGGACCCGGACCTCCACCGCCGCCGGCAGTGAAGCCCTGAGCTGAGGCAGGAGCTTCTCGATGCGGTCGACCACCGCGATCACGTTGGCCCCAGGCTGCCGCTGGATGTTCAGGATGATCGCCGGCGTGCCGTTCATCCAGGCCGCCTGGCGCACGTTCTCCGCGTCGTCGATCACGTCGGCCACGTTTTCGAGGGTGACCGGAGCACTGTTGCGGAACGCGACGATCAGCGGCTTGTAGTCCCGGCTCGTCAGGAGCTGGTCGTTGGCCCCGATGACCGAGGACTGACGCGGCCCGTCGAAGCTGCCCTTCGCCTGGTTGACGTTGGCGGCCGCCACCGCGGCGCGCAGATCCTCCAGGGTGAGCCCGTAGGCCGAGAGCGCGGCCGGGTTGGCCCGCACCCGCACCGCGGGGCGCTGCCCGCCGCTGATGCTGACGAGGCCGACCCCGGGAAGCTGGGCGATTTTCTGGGCGAGGCGCGTATCGGCCAGGTCCTCGACCTGGGGCAAGGGCAAGGTCGCCGAGGTCAGCCCGAGGGTGAGGATGGGCGTATCGGCCGGGTTCACCTTGCTGTACACGGGCGGGTTCGGGAGGTCCGGCGGCAGGAGGGTCTGCGCCGAGTTGATCGCGGCCTGCACCTCTTGCTCGGCCACGTCGAGACCCAGGCTCAGGCTGAACTGCAGCGTGATGACCGAGCTCCCGCTCGAGCTGGTGGACGTCATCTGGTTCAGCCCGGGCATCTGCCCGAGGAACCGCTCGAGCGGGGCGGTGACCGACGACGCCATCACGTCGGGGCTCGCCCCGGGATAGAACGTGAAGATCTGGATGGTCGGGTAGTCCACCTGGGGCAGGGCGGAGACCGGCAGCAGGCGGTAGGCGAGGGCGCCCGCCAGGAGGAGCGCGGCCATGAGCAGGGTCGTCGCGACCGGCCGCAGGATGAACGGGCGCGACAGGCTCACGGGCCGTTCCGCAGCGCGATCGCTGCTCCGTCGCGAAGCCGCTCGGCGCCTTCGACCACGACCTGCTCGCCGATCGCCAGACCCCGCTCGATCGACACGTCGTCACCATCGGTCACCCCGACGCCGACCTGGCGTACCGCGACCGTCCGATCGGGCCGCACCACGTAGACGAACGGCCCCTTCGGGCTCGACTGGATGGCCGCGGTCGGCACCACCGTCGCGCCCCGCCGCGTCTCGAGCCGGAGGCGAGCGTTGACGAACTGGCTGGGGAACAACCGGTTGTCGGTGTTCGGGAACTGCGCCTTGAGACGGACCGTGCCGGTGGTCGGATCGACCTCGTTGTCGATGGTGAGCAGCGCGCCCTCTGCGAGCCTCTTCCGCTGCTCCCGGTCGTAGGCCTCCACCGGCAACCGGACGCCCCGCCGCAGCTGCTCGAGCACGGCCGGGATGCTGTCCTCGGGGATCGTGAAGATAACGGTGATCGGCTGGAGCTGGGTGATGATGACGAGGCCGCCGGTATCGGCGGCGTGCACGATGTTGCCGGCGTCCACCAGACGCAGGCCCACGCGGCCGGCGATCGGTGAGGTGATGCGACAGTAGTCGAGCTGGACCTTCGTGGCGTCGATCTGGCCCTGGTCGTTCTTGACCGTGCCCTCGAGCTGCTGGACGAGCGAGGCCTGGGTGTCCAGCTGCTGCCGTGGCACCGCGTCCGTCGTGACGAGCACCTGGAACCGCTTGAGATCGAGACGGGCGTTGGTGAGCAGCGCCTGATCTCGCTCGAGCTGGCCCTCGAACTGGGTCAGCTGCGCCTCGAACGGGCGCGGGTCGATCTCGGCCAGCAGGTCTCCCCGGCCCACGATCTGCCCTTCCTGGAAACCGACCGACATCAGCTCGCCGTCGACCCGGGTTCTCACCGTGACCGTGTTGAGCGGCGTGACCGCCCCGAGTCCATTCAAGTAGACGCCCACGTCGCGGATGCGCGCCGACGCCGTCGCCACCGGGATGCGCGGCGGCGGGGGGCCGCCCTGCGCGCGCGCGGTGGACCGCCAGAACATCGAGAGGGCCAGCATCCCTCCGCCCACCGCCGCGATCAGGATTGCGATCGTGACCAGCAGGTAGACATGCCGCCTCGCGCGGCCCGCGAAGCCCAGGCCGCGCGGGAGCGGAGCCGGCTCCGGCGTCGTTTCGTCTCCCATGCTGCCTGTATGACGAACTCCGCCCTCCCGCAATCGGCCCGAGCCACTCTTCCGCAAGGACCGGACAACTCGGAGCAACCGATCCCTCGGCGAGGTCGTCACATGAGCATGAAGCGGGATACTCCGTTCTTCATCACCGCGTCGCTACTCATCGCGACGCTCTCGGTCGCCCTGCCGGATCTCGACCTCGAGACCGTTACGGATACGGAGACGCAGGCTCCGGAGGGGGCAGGGCACGGCGTCCCCGGCGCCCGCGACGACGCGTCACCGGAGGCGAAGTCATGATTGGTCAAAGCGTGATCAAGCAAGCTCTCTGGAGTGCGTGCTTCCTGACCGCAGTGGCCGCCGCCCCCATCCCGGGGGAGGCCCAGGGTCCGGGCGACGGCCCCTTGCTCCGTCTGCGCTGGCAAGCCGATCCGGCCCGCGACGGCCTACAGGCGGTCTGCGGAGAGGTCCTCAACGACGGGACGCTGGCCGCCCAGCACGTCCGCCTCCTCGTCGAGGAGCTGGACGGCAACGGGGGCGTGATCAACCGCCGGGAGCTCGAGGTCCTCGGAGAGGTTCCCGCCGACGGCCGCTCCTACTTCTGCGTACCCGAGCCCGCCGGCGCCTCGACGTACCGACTGAGCGTCACCGGCGCCGATTCGATGTACACCCGCGGCCAGTAGCGAAGGGGCGGCTCAGCGGCCGTCGGCAGTGTACGTGCCGCCCACCCCGTCGCAGGACTCACGGCCGTTGTAGGGCGCCAGGTGGAGCGACCCGCACCCGGCCACCAGCGCGGCGCCCACCACGACCGCGGCCTTCACCGGGGCCGGGGCTCGACCCGGGCACGCAACGAGGCGCCCGGATCGCTCAGCACCAGGACGCGGCCCTTGGTCTCGGGCGCCTTGAAGTCTTGCGTCGGCGCGTTGAGGACTCTTGCTCCGGATCAGGTCTCACGGCCGGCGCGAACGAACGTGATTTGGATGTCCGCTCCGGTCGCGGGGTCGTTGGCGTCCCCGTACAACGTGTCGCCCGAGCGCGAGCGAGCGAGCGATGACCACGCTGGCCACACTCCGTTCGAGAGGTGGAACACGACGCGCCCTCCGCTCTGACTCACCGTGCCGGACCAGCTCGTCGGCTTCGCAATGTTGTTCGCGGCCGGGGTCGGCCTCATCGTCACGGTGAAGGTCCCATCCTCCTTGATCTGAAGGAGCAGTGTGCCTTCGTCCTCCCAGTAGTTGCCGCCGAGCCATCAGAACAGACCGTTCCAGGTCCCGACGAGGTCGGCGGTGGACGCGGCCGGAGTCAACATGGACGGGCCGGCGCTGGGTCCCGCGCAGCCGGCGATGAGCGCGACCAATACGACCCCGAAGAGCGCTGGACCGACTGTGCGATGCCACATTGGTTGGTCCCTCCTCTACTCCGTAGATGCGACGGGCAGCCCCCGAGGCTCCTCACCCGCCCCTTCCGCAAGATCGTGAAACTCGCGATCACGGCCGGGAACTCGAGACCAACGAGATCGAGGACGGGCTGTTCGCCCGCCGCGGGGTCCTGAACCTCGACGGGTTCTCCCGCTCGGGCAGCGTGGACGATCTCCCCGGGCTCGATCGCGAGCGACAGGCCCGGCGGCCGGCTACGACCGTCGGGTCAGGGGGTGTCCGCCTCGTGCCACTGGCCGTACTGCAGGCCGATCCACGCCACACTGGACACCACCCACACCACGAGCGCCCACAGCGTGCTCCGGAGCAGCGCGGCCTGGCCGATGTCGCGCTCCATCAGCAGCCACAGCAGCCCAGCCGCGATGGAGATGACCGCGCCGACCCGGAGCCACTCCTTGAACCAGAGCCGCACGCCTCACGCTCCTCGCGTCGCCAGCTCGTCCGCACGAGGAACGTGGCTGGCGGGCCGCTCGACGGGTGGGCGATGGCCATTGCCCGCTCCCCCTATCGGCACAGCGGGCGGCGCCTGGACGGGATACCCGCGCCGGCGCCAGGCGTGCAGGCCGCCGGCGAGAGGTCGCACCCTCTCGAACCCGACGCGGCTCAGTCCCAGCGTCACGTTCGTGTGCGGCGTCGGCCGCTCGCCCCGTACCCGTTTGAGACGGCGACCGTACACCACCACCATGGCGTCCCGAGGGAGCGCCCGGAGTCGCCGCAGATCGCCCGATCCCACCCAGTACGCGCCCGGGAGCATGTAGGGGTAGGACGCCACGTCGGCGGCGCCGCGAAGGTCGAGGATGGTGATCCGCTCGCCTCGGTCGAGCCGCGCCTTCAGGTCATCGCTCGTGATCCGGGCCCTCTGCAGCATCCGCAGCATGTGATGACGTCGAGCGCGCCGGACGACCAGGCAGAGGAGCAGGACGGCGAGCAGGAAGCCGGTCAGCCGGATGCCGAAGCGCATCGCGAGATCGACCACCGCGTCGCCCAGCAGGTACCCGAGTCCGGTCCACATCCCGGCCCACAGAAGCGCGCTGACCGCTCCGTAGCCGAGGAAGCGCGCGACGCCCACCCGGGTCGCGCCGGCCAGGCCGGCCGCCACGGGATTCAGCTCGGGCAGGAATCGGGCGGTGACCTGGAACTTCCCCGCATGCGCGAGGAAGCCATCCTGGGCCCGCCGGACGAGCGCCTTGGTCCTGGGCGAGAGCCGGCCGAGCAGCGCCAGCACTCCCGCCCCGCGCCACCGGCCGAGGCCGTACCAGGCGAGATCCGCGCAGAGGGTGGCCACGACGGCGACGGCAAAGATCTCGACGATGCTCAACCGGCCGCTCGCGGCCAGCGCTCCCGCCGCGAGCAGCCCGGGAACGACCGGCACCGGCACGCCGCTCTGATTCACCAGCACCCAGCCGAACAGCACCCACTCGACATGGTCGAGGATCACCGGCATGTCTGCCACCTCCTCCC
>DASZJM010000094.1:0-3057 GCA_035948165.1 Candidatus Methylomirabilota bacterium | reverse complement strand
CGCGATCGCCCTCGGTCTCACCGCCGGCATCGTGTCCGCTACCCGCCAGTACTCCTGGCTCGACAAGCTCAGCATGGCGGTGGCGGTGACCGGGGTGAGCCTGCCGGTGTTCTGGACCGGCATCATGCTGATCCTGGTGTTCGCGCTGTCGCTCCGGTGGTTTCCGTCAGCGGGTATGGTGTCGCCGTATGGAGGCGGGACCGGCGATCTCCTCTGGCATCTGGTGCTGCCCGCGATCACGCTCGGGACCGCGTCGGCGGCCGCGGTGGCCCGGCTGACCCGCTCGAGCGTGCTCGAGATCATCCGTCAGGACTACGTGCGCGCCGCGCGGGCCAAGGGCCTGGCCGAGCGCGCGGTCATCGCCCGCCACGTGCTGAAGAACGCGTTCAACCCGATCCTCACCGTGGTGGGCGTCCAGGTCGGCTACCTGCTCGGCGGTGCGATCCTCACCGAGACCGTGTTCTCCTGGCCTGGGCTCGGCTCGATGATGGTGCGGGCGATCCAGGCGCGCGACTACCCGCTGGTGCAGGGCGGGGTGCTGCTGATCGCCACCACCTTCGTGGTGGTGAACCTGATCGTCGATCTGCTCTACGCGGTCTTCGATCCGCGCATCCGCTATGAGTAGCGCGATCCGGGTGAGCGGCGCGGGCACCACGCTGGCGCCGGGCGCGGCCGCGCGGGGCCGGTCGAGTCTGGCGGAGGCGGTCCGCATGTTCCGTCGCAGCGGGAGCGCGCTCTTCGGCCTCGTGCTGGTGGCGGTGCTCGGGGCCGCCGCAGTGCTGGCGCCGCTGCTGGCTCCGCACGATCCCAATCTCATCGACACCGCGCGCCGTCTCGCGCGGCCGCTCACCGCCGGGCACGTCCTCGGCACCGACGAGTTCGGCCGCGACCTGCTGAGCCGGCTGCTCTACGGGGCGCGCACCTCGCTGGTGGTGGGCCTGGCCGCTACCGCGCTCGCCGCCGCGGCGGGCTCGCTGTGCGGGCTGCTAGCCGGCTTCGTGGGGCGCTGGGTGGACCAGCTCGTGATGCGCTCGATCGACACCCTGATGGCGTTCCCCTACTTCCTGCTCGCCATCGCGATCATCGCCACCCTCGGTCCCGGCCTCGTCAACGGCATGGTGGCGGTGGCGATCGTGAACATCCCGTTCTATGGCCGCATCGTACGGGCCACCGTGCTCGCGGTGAAGCAGACCGAGTACGTGGAGGCGGCGCGGGCCCTCGGTGTCTCCGAGGTGCGCCTCTCGCTGACCCACGTGCTGCGCAACTGCCTGGCCCCGGTCATCGTGGCGGTCACCCTCAACGTGGGCGGGATGATCACCGCGCTGGCCGGGCTCTCGTTCCTGGGCCTGGGGGTCCAGCCGCCCACCTCCGACTGGGGCAGCATGCTCTCGAGCAGCCGGCAGTACATGAACGTGGCGCCCCACGTGGCCGCGCTGCCCGGGCTCGCGATCTTCCTGGCGGTGCTCGGCTTCAACCTGCTGGGCGACGGGCTCCGGGATGCGCTCGACCCGCGCCTCCGCTAGAATGCCCGCGCGATGAGCGAGCCCGAGACGATCCGCGCGCCCGAGGCAATTCACGTGGAGGTGGAGACCATGCTCGCACTGGTGCGCGAGCGCTACGGCAGCCGGCTCGGCGCCGACGAGCTGGCCGGGGTGCGCACCGCCATCGAGGGGATCGTTCAGGCCGCGCACGCCCTCCGCGCGGTGCGTCTCGGCAACGGCGAGGAGCCGGGCCAGGCCTTCGCGGCCTACCGGGCGGAGCCCTGATGGCCGAGCAGGTAGTCTTCACCTCGGTGCGCCGGCTCGGCGAGCTAATCCGCGAGCGCCGGCTCTCCCCGGTGACCCTGGCCGAGACCTTCCTGGGGCGCCTGGAGCGTCTGGGCCCCCGGTACAACGCGGTGGTCACGGTCACGCGGGCCCGCGCGCTCGAGCAGGCCCGCCGCGCGGAGGCCGAGATCGCGGCCGGCCGCTACCGTGGGCCGCTCCACGGCATCCCCTACGGGGCCAAGGACCTGCTCGCCACCTCGGGCGGCATCCCCACCACGTGGGGCGCGGCGCCGTTCAAGGACCGCGTGTTCGACTTCGACGCCACCGCGATCGTCAAGCTCGAGGCGGCGGGGGCGGTGCTCTGCGCCAAGCTCGCGATGGTGGAGCTGGCCGGCGGCATGGGCTATCGCCAGCCGAACGCGGCCTTCACCGGCCCCGGCGTCAATCCGTGGAGCCTCGACTCGTGGAGCGGAGGCTCCTCGAGCGGCTCGGGCTCCGCGGTCGCGGCGGGCCTCGTGCCCTTCGCGATCGGATCCGAGACCTGGGGCTCGATCCTGTCGCCGGCGGGCAACTGCGGCGTCGCCGGGCTGCGCCCGACCTACGGCCGGGTGAGCCGTCACGGCGCGATGGCCCTCTGCTGGACGCTCGACAAGCTGGGCCCGCTCGCGCTCACCGCCGACGATTGCGGGCTCGTGCTCGAGGCGATCGCGGGCCGGGATCCGGCCGATCCGACCACGGTCGATCGCCCGTTCCGCCACGAGGCGGTGGCGCCCGGCCGGGCCTTCCGCTTCGGGGTGCTGCGCGGGGTCACCGAGGGCGCAGAGGAGGCGGTGCGCGAGAACTTCGAGCGCTCGCTCGCGGTGCTGCGGCAGATCGGCACCGTGGAGGAGGTTGCGCTGCCCGACCTGCCCTACGACGACATCACCCGCACGATCCTGTTCGCGGAGGCGGCCAGCGCCTTCGAGGACCTGATCGAGAGCGGGGCCATCCGCGGGCTGACCGCGCCGGAGGACCACTACACCGCCTACGCGCGCGACGCGATCCTGGCCAAGGACTACGTGAAGGCGCTGCGGCTCCGCGGAGTGATGGCGCGCGAGGCGGATCGGGTGCTCGCCCCGCTCGACGCGCTGGTGGCGCCCGGCCGGGCCGGCGAGGCGGCCCGGCTGGACGGCGAGGTGCGCAGCGCGATCCGCGGCACCGCGCGCGACGTGATGGGCGCGGTGGGCAACGGCGCCGGGCTGCCCGCGGTGGCGGTGCCGAACGGATTCGGCCCGCGCGGGCTGCCGACCAG
>DASZJM010000093.1:0-1647 GCA_035948165.1 Candidatus Methylomirabilota bacterium | reverse complement strand
GCCTACTTCTCCTTCTCTTCTATCGGATTCCAGATGACCGAGCGCCCGGAGTTGGTGGAGCCTCGGACGTCGCCGTAGTAGATGCGACCTTGGCCGTCGAGTCCAAGCAAGCCCACGAGGTGCCCTTCTCGCGTGATGGGCTGCACCTGTTTCAGATCGTGCATCATGTTCTCCGTTTCCGTAGAGGTGGCTTCTGACAGCGCGACGCGCACGGCTGCTGCGTTGCTTCGCCCTGGCGCGAAGTTTAGCATGTGCGCGTCGGCTGGCAGACCGCTTCCCTCCCCATGGTGGTCAGCAAGTCCGCGTAGTAGCACAAGTTCTACCCTCCGCGAAGTCCGAAGCCGTTTGACTCATTAAAGAAGCCCGTCCAGAATGAGAGGGTCCATGATGGAGCGTCCCCGATCCCTCAAATCGTGGGGTGGCACCGCCACCCACTCCGGGCCCTCCTGGCGCACCGCGATCGGCGTGCTCGTGATCGCGGGCGTGCTCTCGCTGCTGCTCGAGGGCTGGTGGATCCTCAGCGTGCCCGACACGCTGCGCGCCACCTCGCGCGTGGTCGAGGTGCCGGCCCACAAAGGCGTGATGGAGGTGGCCGAGATCCTGGACGACGCGGGCGTGATCCGCAGCCGGGTCGGCTTCGTCCTCCTCGCGGTGGCCCGCGGCAGCTTCCGCAGCCTGAAGGCGGGCGAGTACCAGATCCCCGAGGGCACCAACACCGTCCGCGTGCTCGAGCGGCTCGAGGGCGGTCAGGTGCTGCAGCACCTGGTGGTGGTCCAGGAGGGCAGCACGCTCGTGGAGATGGCCAAGCAGCTCGAGGTCGAGCGCCTCGCGCCGGCCGCCGACATCATGCGGGTGGCGCGCGACGCGGTCTTCCTCAAGACCCTCGACATCCAGGCCGACTCGGTCGAGGGCTACCTCTTCCCCGACACCTACCAGTTCGTGAAGGGCATGACTCCCGAGGAGATCCTGGCCCGCATGGTCGCGCGCATGCGCGAGAAAGTCTCCCCCGAGATCGTGGCCGAGGCGCGCGCCCGCGACCTGACCGTGCACCAGATGCTGACGCTGGCCTCGATCATCGAGAAGGAAGCGGTCGAGCCGACCGAGATGCCGCTGATCTCCGCGGTGTTCTGGAACCGGATCCGCAAGGACATGCCGCTGCAGGCGGACCCCACCGTGCAGTACGCGGTGGGTAAGGATCGCCGGCGCCTCACCCGCGAGGATCTCCAGACCGACTCGCCCTACAACACCTACCGCCGCCAGGGGCTCCCGCCCGGCCCCATCGCCAGCCCCAGCCGCGCTGCCATCCAGGCCGCGGTGCGGCCCGCCCACGTGAACTACCTCTACTTCGTGGCGATGGACGATCGGCACCACCAGTTCTCGACGAACCTGGCCGATCACAACGCGGCGGTGGCGCGGTATCGGCTGGCGCGGTCGCGCTAGCCTCTTCGCGGGCATTCAGCGGGCGGGGCGCGCGGAAACATCTCCACGAGCAGAGCGTCAATGTCGGCGTAGCCCGTCGAGTAACCCATCGTTGCGTCTGGACGTTCGTCACACCCGGGAGACGGCCGGGATGTCGATTCCTCCCATCCCTGGGTGAAGTCTGGGTAAGCGAAAGGGGCTAGCGGGTGCGGGGTCCGCTAACCCCTC
>DASZJM010000092.1:0-16153 GCA_035948165.1 Candidatus Methylomirabilota bacterium | reverse complement strand
GATGCGGGCCGGCTTGGTCAGGTAGTCGTAGGCCCCCAGCTTCATCGCCTCGACCGCGGTCGACACCTCCTGGAAGCCGGTCATCACGATGACCTGGGGCGCCTCCGGCAGGTCCTGCAGCTCGCGGAGCACCTCGATGCCTTCCACGTTCGGCATCTTCATGTCGAGCAGGAGAACGTCGGGCACGTCCTCCTTCAGATGCTCGATGGCGGCGCGCCCGTCGCCCACTCCGATCACCTCGTGGCCCTTGCGGCCGAGCTCGCGGACCAGCAGCTCGCGCAGGTTCTTCTCGTCGTCGGCCACCAGCACCCGGATCGGCGCGGTCACGGCTTGTCCCTCCCGGGCTCGCCGGGCCGGAGCGGCAGGATGACCCGGAAGGTGGTGCCCGCCCCCACCCGGGTGTCGACCTCGATCCGTCCATCGTGGTCGGCCACGATGCCCTGGGCGATGGCCAGTCCGAGCCCGGTGCCCTGCCCCGGCGGCTTGGTGGTGAAGAATGGATCGAAGACCCGCGGCAGCACGTGCTCGGGAATGCCGGGGCCCTCGTCCTCGAAGCCGATCTCCACCTCGCGCGCGTTGCGCCGTCGAGTCGTCACGGTCAGCGTGCCCTTTCCGTTCATCGCGTCGAGCGCATTGCTCGCGAGCCCGAGGAAGACCTGTCGGAGCTGGCCCTCGTTGGCCACCACGTCGGGCAGCTCCGCGTCCGGCCGGCGCTCGAGCCGGCTCTGCGCGTAGCGCGACTGGTGGCCGATCAGCTCCAGCACCTTGTCGACCAGCACGTTCAGGTCGGTGGGGGCCCGGCGGCTGCCCGGATCCCGCACGAAGTGGAGCAGGCTCCCGGTGATCTCCTTGCACCGGTAGGCCTCCTCCTCGACCAGGGAGAGATAGGCGGGAAAGTCCTTGAACGCGTCCAGATCTCGCAGGTGCGGATCCTGCGCCCGCTCGCGGAGCGCCTCCGCGCAGCCCGCGATGGTGGCCAGCGGGTTGTTCAGCTCGTGCGCCACCCCCGCGGCCAGTCGTCCCGCGGTGGTGAGCCGCTCGGTCAGCAGCATCTGGCGCTCGAGCCGCTTCTGCAGGGTGATGTCCTCCACCAGCACCAGGACGTGGGTGGCCTGCGGGGCCCGCAGGGGCGTCGCGGTCAGCCGCACCGTGAGGGTCTCGCCGCCCGCGGGCAGCTCCTGCTCGGCGTGCCGGACCTCACGGGCCGCGACCACGCCCTGCAGGAAGCTCCGCACCGCGTCCGCCTTGCTCGCGGGCATGAGCTCGGCGAACGGCCGCCGCGCGGTGGGCCCCACCGGCACGAGCGCGGCGCCCTCGCGGTTCGCGCTGATCACCCGCAGCTCCGCGTCGAGCACGAAGAGCCCGAGGGGCAGGGTCTCGAGCACCACCTCCACGAAGCGCTTCTGCTCGTCGAGCTCGTGGGTGCGCGCCTCCACCATCGCCTCGAGCCGCTCGGAGTAGGTGCGCACCGAGCTGAACAGGCGGGCGTGCTCGAGCGCCATCGCGGCCTGGTCCGCGAAGGCGGACACCAGCGACTCCTCCTCGGCGGTGAAGTGGTGCACGTCGGTGCGCAGGACGGTGAGGGCCCCGATGGCCTGATCGCCCACGATGAGGGGGGCGGCCAGCATCGAGCGCAGGCCCGACTGGGGATAGCGCACGCGCGGATCGCGGTAGAGATCGGTGGTCTGGGTCGGTCGCCGCTCCTTGACCGCGGCCCCGGTGATCCCTTCGCCCACCTGGAGGCGGATCGCGGGCAGGTCCTCGGGCGGCAGGTCGAGGCTCGCGGTGGCGATCAGCTCGCCGGTCGCCGCGTCGAGGGTGAAGAGGCCGCACGACTGCACCTCGAGCACCGCGCGCGCCTGGTTGAGGATGAGGCGCACCGTCTCGCCCACGTCGAGGCTCTGGTTCACCGCGTGCCCGGCCCGGAGCAGGGCCTGGGTCTCCCGGGTCCGCCGCTGGGCCTCCGCGAAGAGCCGCGCGTTCTGGATCGCGATGCCGGCCTGATCCGCGAAGCTCTCGAGCAAGGTCTGGTGCCGCTCGCCGAAGGCGCTCGGCACGGTCGAGAACGCGGAGATGACGCCGATGATCTGGCCCCCGACCCGGAGCGGCACGCTCAGGAGCGAGCGGATGCCCTCCTTCTCGTCGACGTCGCGCCGCGCCGAGCGCGGATCCTGGCGCAGGTCGTCGGAGCGCACCGCGCGGCCGGACGCGGCGGCGACCCCGATGATCCCCTCGCCCACCCGCACCGAGAGGTTCCGCCACTCGAGCGTGCGGAAGCCGTGGGCGGCCGCCTGCTCGATCTGGGTCCGGTCCGAGCTCAGCAGGCCGATGCCGCAGCCGGTGCTGCCCATGAGGGCGGTGACAGACCGGCTGATCGTCTCGAGCACCGAGGGCAGATCGAGCCGGGCGGTGATGAGCTGGGTCGTGCGGTTGAGGGCGGCCAGCTCCTCGGCGCGCCGGGTCGATTCCCCGTGCAGGCGCGAGTGCTCGATGGCCGAGGCGAGCGGTCGCGCCACGTCGGTGAGCACCTCGACGTCGGCGTCGGTGAAGGCGCCCGGCTCCCGGTGGGTGACGTTGAGGGTGCCGATCGCCTGGCCCTGCGAGAGCAGCGGCGCGAGGATGGCCGACCGGAAGCCGCGCCGCAGGAGCAGCTCCCGGCTCACCGCCGGGATGGACGGATCGCCGGTGACGTCGTCGATCCGGCGGGGCGCCTGCTGGCTCGCCACCCACGCGGTCAGCGTGTTGGCGATGGGAATCGCGAAGTCGAACACCTCGGGCAGCGCGGTGCGCGTCGCCACGTCGAGCACGCGGAACTCCCCGCGCTCCCGGTCGAGCAGGGTCACCCCGAGCGCGTCGAAGTGGATCAGCCGACCCACCGCCTCCGCCACCTTCTGATAGATGCGCTCTAGCGAGAGCGTGGTCCCGGTGAGGGCGGTGATCTGGTTGATGACCTCGAGCCGGATGGTGCGCTGCCGCAGGCGCCAGACGTGCTCGAGGGCGTGGCCGAACTCGCGGGCGAAGGTCGGCGGCAACGTCTCGCGGGTGAGACCGCGGGCCCCGCCCGGCCCGAGCAGCACGAAGGCCCCGGTGGGGCGCCTCGGGTCGCCCAGCGCCGCCGCGAGCAGCACCTGGTCCCGGCCGTTCGGGCCGGGCGGCGGGGCGGCCGGCTTCTCGAGCCGCACACCCCGGCGCGGCGGCTCTAGACGTGCGCGCAGCCAGCGGTCGAGCGCCGAGCCCGGCCGCGCGCCCACCACCAGGTCGACCGGGGCGCCCTCGTGCGGCCGAAAGCGCAGAGCGCCGGCGCGGGCGCCGGAGAGCGTGACCAGCCGCTTCAGCGTCCGCGCGAAGCCCGCCTCCGAGGAAGCCGCCCCACCAAGCGTCGCCAGCAGGTCGGGGAAGAGCCGCCCGATCTTCACCGGGGCCTCAGAGCGACGGGCCCGCGTCGAAACGGATCACGCTCTCGCACCAGGCGGCGGCCGCGAGCAGCCGCGCCTCGCCCCACGCCGCGCCGACGAGCTGCAGCGCGAGCGGGAGCCCCGACGGGTCGAGCCCGGTGGGGAGCGAGATCGCGGGCAGGCCCGCGAACGTGAACGGGGCGCAAAAGCTCGGATCGCCGGTGAACCCGAGGCCGCGGGGGGCGGGAGCGCCGATGGTGGGCGCGAGCAGCACGTCGTGGCGCGACGCCACCGCGTCCAGCTCGTCGCCCGCGCGCCGGCGCGCGCGCTGGGCCGCGAGGTACTCCGGCGCGGTCACCGCGTGCCCACGCTCGATCAGCGCTTTGATGCGCGGCGGGTAGTCGGCCGCGTGCGCGGCGTAGAGCGGCGCGTGGGCGTGCGCCGCCTCCACCGCCAGCACCGTCTCCCCCGCCGCGCGCAGCGCGGGGAACGAGTCGGGCAGGTCCACGTCGACGAGCCGGGCGCCCGCCCCCTCGAGCTCGCGCAGGATCGCGTCGAGGTGCTTCGCCATCTCGGGGGTGGCCTGCGCGATCAGCGCGCCGAGCACGCCGATGCGGGGCGGCGCGGGGGCGGCGAGCGCGGCCAGGTAGGGCCCCGGCGGCACGGCGCTCGCGTGCGGGTCGGCGGGATCGGGGCCGGCCAGCAGTGTCAGGGCCAGCGCGCCGTCCTCGACGCTCCGGGCGAAGACCCCGACGTGGTCGAGGCTCTCGGCCAGGGCCAGCACCCCCGCGGTGCTGATGCGACGGTGAGTCGGCTTGAAGCCGATCACGCCGCAGTACGCGGCGGGCCGCAGCACCGAGCCCACCGTCTGCGAGCCCAACGCCAGCGGCACCATGCGCGCGGCCACCGCCGCGGCCGGCCCGCTCGAGGAGCCGCCCGGGGTGTGCTCGGGGTTCCACGGGTTACGGGTGGTGCTCGGGTCGAGGAACGCGAACGGGGTGGTGACGAGCTTGCCCATCGGCACCGCCCCCGCCCCGCGCAGCCGGGCCACCACGGTCGCGTCGGCCGTCGCGGTGCGCGCGGCCCACGCGGGCGCCCCGGAGGTGGTCGGCACGCCGGCGGCGTCGAAGACGTCCTTGAGCGCGATCGGCACCCCGTGGAGCGGCCCCATGAAGCGGCCCTCCCGCGCCTCGATGTCGCGCTGGACCGCCACCCGCGCGGCCGCGTCGCGATCGAGCCGGACCCACGCGCCCACCGCGGGCTCGGTGGCGTCGACGCGCTTGAGGCAGGCCGCCACCAGGTTCGACGGCGAGAGCGAGCCGGCGCGGATGCGCCGGGCCGCCTCGGACGCGCCCAGCTCGTACATGGCGGCCATGGTCAGTGCAGCGCGTCCAGCACCTCGGCCACGACCTCGAAGCGCCCGAAGGAGGGCATCAGGTAGGCGCCCGCGTGGTGGGCCCGCACGTCGCGCAGGAGCCCCTGGGCCATCTCGATCCCCGCGCGCAGCCCGCGCTCCCCCGCCTCCTTCATGCGCGCGCGGACGCCGTCCGGCACCGTGATGCCGGGCACCTCGTTGTGGAGGAACTCGGCGTGCCGGGCGGAGTGGAGCGGCATGATCCCCACCAGCAACGGGATCGGCGACCGGGAGCGGGCGAAGAAGCGCTCGAGCATTTCGAGGTCGTAGACCGGCTGGGTCTGGACCCAGCGCGCGCCCGCCTCGACCTTGGCGAGGAAGCGCTCCATCTCGCGGGCCGGCTCGGCCGCGGCGGGGTTCAGGGCCACCCCCACGCAGAAGGACGTGGGCTCGCCGATCGAGGTGCCGGTGGCGTCGCGGCCGCGGTTCATCCCGGCCAGCACCCGGATCAGGCCGATCGCGTCGACGTCGAAGACCGCGGTGGCGTTCACGTAGTCACCCGCGCGGGGCGGGTCGCCGGTCATCGCGAGGATGTTGCGGATGTCCACCGCGTGGGCCCCCAGAAGATCGGCCTGGATGCCCATCAGGTTCCGGTCGCGACACGTGAAGTGCATGTTGATGTCGAGCCCGCTCGCGTCCCGCACCAGCATCGCGGTCGGCAGCACCGACATCCGGACGCGGCCGAGCGAGCCGTCGTTGATGTCGACGATCTCGACCCCGCGCTCCTTGAGGAGCTTTGCCCCCTGCACCAGCTTCTCGATGTTGTGCCCGCGCGGAGGGTCGAGCTCGACGGTGACCGCGAACTCGCGCGCCTCGAGCCGCCGCTGCAGGAGGGTCGGCGGCGCGCTCGTGACGAGCCCGCTGGGCTCCGCGGCCTCCACCCGCGCCCGGCGCACCGGCTCGACGCGCGCCGCGCTCCGCTGGGGGGCGAGCCGGTCGAGCGCGTCCCGCATGGCCCGCACGTGCTGCGGCGTGGTCCCGCAGCAGCCGCCCACCATGCGCGCGCCTCCGAGAATCATCCGCGCCGCGTAGTCCGCCATGTAGCCGGGCGACGACAGGTACATGAGCCGCTCGCCCACCCGGCTGGGCAGGCCCGCGTTGGGCTGGATGACGAGGTGGAGCCCGGCCGCCTCGGGCAGCATCTGCTCCAGGATGTCGTAGAGCACGCTCGAGCCCACCGAGCAGTTGGCGCCCAGGACCTGGATCGGCAGCTCCCGTAGCGCGCGAACGACCTCGGCGGCCGAGCGGCCGGTGAAGGTCACCCCGTCGTCGGTGAACGCCAGCTCCGCCACGATCGGCAGATCGGTGAGCCCCCGCACCGCCTCCACCGCGAGGCGCATCTCGGTCAGGTCGGAGAAGGTCTCGATCACGAACGCGTCGACGCCGCCCTCGAGGAGCCCCTCCGCCTGCTCGTGGAAGGCCAGCCGCGCCTCGTCGGGCTCGATGGAGCCGAGCGGGGCCAGGTACCGGCCGAGCGGACCGATGGAGCCCACCACCAGCACGTCCTTGCCCATGCTCTCGCGCACGTCGCGCGCGAGCTTGACCCCGCGCAGGTTGATCTCGCGCACGCGGCCCTGCAGGCCGTGTAGCGCCAGCTTGAACCGGTTGGCCCCGAAGGTGTTGGTCTCGATGAGGTCCGAGCCCGCCTGGATGTACTCGGCGTGGATCGACTGCACGAGCTTCGTCTCGTTGAGGTTCAGCACGTCGAAGCAGGCGTCGAGCGGCACCCCGCGGGCGTACAGCATGGTGCCCATGGCTCCGTCGCACAGGAGCGGCCCCTCGGCCAAGCGGGTGAGGAGCGGAGACGGCACGCGCCTAGGTCCTCCGGCTCGGCCCTCTCCCCGGGGAGGAGAGGGTGAGCCGCGGCTTGAGCGCGAGGAGGACCTGGGTGACCACCTGATCGGTGTTGCGGCGGGTGGTATCGACGGTGAGATCGGCCTGGCGATAGTAGGTCTCGCGCCCCTGATAGATCGCGGCGACCTCCTCGCGGGTGCGGCCGGCCAGCATCGGGCGCTCGCCCATGCGGCGGGCCCGCTCGTAGAGCACGTCGAAATCGCCCGAGAGCCACACCACCGTGCCCAGCGCGCGCAGCGCCTCCGGACGGCCCTCGCGACAGTAGAGCCCGCCCCCGGTGGCGATCACGTCACCCGACTTGAGGGCGAGGAGCCGCACCGTCTCCTCCTCGAGGGACCGGAAATAGGCTTCGCCCCGCTCGGCGAAGATCGCCGGGATCGAGCGGCCCTCGCCGGCGGTGATCATGTCGTCGGTCTCGACAAAGCAGCGGCCCATGCGGCGGGCGAGGAGGCGCCCCACCGACGACTTGCCCGCGCCCATGAACCCCACCAGGATCACGTTGTCGCCCATGAGGCCTCCAGCCTATCACCACACCCCCGCGCCGGGCCGCTGCACCGTGACCGCGGCGGGGGCCCGGCGGTAGGCGCAGTCGCGCATCCAGCAGCGCCGGCACTGGGTGAAGTAATGGTCCACCCGGGCCTCCGGCCCGATGCCCACCAGCCAGCTGATGGACTTGGCCGGAGTCATGAAGCACGCCTCGTTGAGCCGCACCCCGATCGGCTCTCCCGGGCAGATCCGGAAGAGGCGCGCCTGCTCCGCGGTGTCCCAGCCCGCGTAGCCCGGGCTGACTCGGTTGGTGACCTTGAGCCCATGCGGCAGCGCCGCCTGGCAGAGCAGGTCGTTGGCGTACTCGGCGAGGCTCTCGGCGGCGGCCGAGCCCACGCTGTCGAGCATCACCGCGAGCGGGAACTCGCGCGCGTCGAAGAGCGCGCGCACCCGCGTCTCGATGGCCTCGCCCACCGTGCCGATGCCCGCCCCGACCGCCTCGATCGCGCCCCACAACCGGCCGACCTGTGGGATGCCGAGCCGCTCGCCGCCCGCCGCGAGGAGATCCGCGCCGCGCTCCTCCACCGGAGCGGCGCGATGGACCAGCCGCGGAGCCATCAGGCGCTCGCCGAGGGCGAGGGCCTCCTCGAAGAGGGCCACCACCGCCTCGCTCGGCAGGTCGACGCCCTTCTGGTAGCCCTGGAAGCGCAGGACCTCGTCGCGGTCGATGGACAGCGGGAGCCCCTCGAGGACGACCGGGGTACGGGAGAGGAGCGGGAAGGCGGCCGCGGTCACCGCGCGCGGCGGGAGCGCACCACGTCGGCGATGAGGCGGATGTGCTCCGGATTGGAGCCGCAGCAGCCCCCCACGATGTTGCAGCCGGCGTCGAGGAGCGCCGGGTAGTCCTTGGCCATCGCCTCCGGGCCGAGCTCGTAGGTGGTCAGGCCGCCGGTGGTGATCGGCAGGCCCGCGTTCGGGTACGCGATGAGGGGCGCGTCGGTCACCTGGCGCATCTCGCGGATGATCACGATGGCGCGGTCGGGGCCGCGCCCGCAGTTCATCCCCACGATGTCGGCGCCCGCCCCGAGGAGCTGGCCGGCCACGTCGGCCGGGCTGTCTCCCCACATGGTGCGATCGCGATCGTGCAGCTCCTCGTACTGGAAGAACATGGTCGCCATCACCGGCAGGTCCGCCACCGCCTTGCACGCGCGGATGGCGGCGGCCGCCTCCTGCGGAAACATCATGGTCTCCACCGCGAAGCAGTCCACTCCACCCGCGGCAAGGGCCTGGGCTTGTTCCCGGAACGTCTCGAAGTACTCCTCGTCGGTGGCCACGTTGTCGCCGACCGCGTAGTCGAGCGGCAGGTAGCTGGTGGGCCCGATGGAGCCCGCCACGTACCCGCCCGGCGGGCACGCGGCCCGGGCCAGGCGCGCGCCCTTGTCGTTCAGCTCGCGGGTGCGCGCGCCCATGTCGTGGCCGTAGCGCTCGTCGTACTCGCGCAGCTTGAGCGCGGTGCCCCCGAAGGTGTTGGTCTCGACCAGCTGCGAGCCCGCGTCGAAGTAGCCCCGGTGGATGCCCCGCACCACGTCGGGGTGGGTGTCGTTCCACAGCTCCGGGCAGTCGCCGTTGCCGAGGCCCGCGTCGAAGAGCGCGGTGCCGTAGCCGCCGTCGAAGATCAGGCGCTCGCCCGCGCGGACCCGCTCCACGATCTCCCAGCCGCGCGCCCGCGTCGCCATCACGCGTTCACCGGCACGCCGAGCAGCTCCTTGGCGCGCACCACCGCGATCGTCGAGTCCCGGGCGTAGCCGTCCGCCCCGATCTCGTCCGCGTAGGCCTGGTTCACCGGGGCGCCGCCGATCATCACCTTGACCTGGGCGCGGAGTCCCGCCTTCTCCAGCGCGTCGATGGTACGCTTCATGGCCGGCATGGTGGTGGTCATCAGCGCGGAGATCCCCACGATCTGGGCGTCGTGCTCCTTGACCGCGGCCACGAACTTCTCGGGGGCCACGTCGCGCCCGAGGTTGATCACCTTGAAGCCGGCGCCCTCCAGCATCATCGCCACCAGGTTCTTGCCGATGTCGTGCAGGTCGCCCTGGGCGGTGCCGATCACCACCACCCCGAGGTTCTGCCCGACGCCGCCCGCCTGGGTGATGAGGGGTTTGAGGAGGTCGAGCCCCGCGTACATGGCCCGCGCCGACAGGAGCACCTGGGGCACGTAGTACTCGTTGCGGCGGAACTTCTCGCCCACCACGTCCATGCCCGGGATGAGCCCGCGGAAGATGAGATCCTTGGGATCCATCGCGAGGGCGAGACCTTCCTGGGTCTTGCGGGCCACCGTGTCCCGGTCGCCGAGAATGAGGGCCCGGGCCATCATCGGATAGTCGAAGCCGTCCGTCTCACTCATGGAGCGGCCCGCTTCACCGTGCTGTAGCCCCCCTTCTGCCAGGCGGTCATGCCGCCGATGACGTTGAACCAGTTGGTGAGGCCGGCGCGGCTGAGCGCGCTGATCACGGTGCTCGAGCGCAGCCCGCCCGCGCACACCACCGCCTTCGGGCGGTCGGTCGGGACCAGCTCCTTGCGGGCGAGCGCCTCGCTCATCGGCACGTGCAGCGCGCCCTCGATGTGGCCCTCGTCCCACTCGAACGGCTCGCGCACGTCGATCACCACCAGGTCGGGCCGCTCCTCCTTCATGGTCGCGAGATCGTGCACCGAGATCTGCGGCACCGTCTCCATCGGCAGGCCCTGACTCTTCCACTCGGTCATGCCCCACTGGAGGTGTCCCGCGATCGCGTCGAGGCCGATGCGGCCGAGCCCCTGCACCGCGCGCTCGAGGTCGGTCGGGCTCGACACCACGAGCACCACCGGCGCCTCCGCCGGGATGAAGAGGCCGGCCCGATTCGCGAACTGAGGGCTCTCGATCCACACGTGGACCGCGCCGGGAATGTGCCCCTGCCCGTACTCCTCGGAGGTCCGCACGTCGAGGATGCAGGCGCCCTTGTCGATGGCCTCGCGGGTCTGCGCGGCGGATAGCGGGTGCGGCGTTCCGCTGGGGGCGAGGGCCTGGGCCCGGTTGCGGGCGATGATCCGGTCGAAGTTCGGCGGCTTGGGCGGCAGCCCGGTCATCAGGCGCCGCACGAAGTCGTCGACGCCGCCCGCCTGCAGGGCCGCGTTGAAGCGCCGCTCGAAGCCGATGGTGGTGGCGGTCTTGCTCGACATGGCGCGGCCGCAGCTCGAGCCGGCCCCGTGCGCCGGGTACACCTCGACGCTGTCCGGCAGCCGGAGCAGGCGCTCGGTCAGGCTCGCGTAGAGCCGCGCGGCGGCCTGCTCCCCCCCGAAGTCGGGCCGGCCCACGTCGCCCACGAAGAGGGTGTCGCCGGTGAGCACGAACCACGGCTCGTCACCGCGGCTCAGGTCGGTGATCAGCAGCGAGATGCTCTCGGGGGTGTGACCGGGGGTGTGGACCACGTCGAGGGCCACGCTCCCCACCCGCAGCTGCCGGCCGTCCTCGACCGGATCGTGCGCGAAGGCCGCGTTGGCGGCCGGATGGATGTGGATGCGCGCACCGGTCTTGGCCGCGAGCGCCTGGTTCCCCGAGATGTGATCGGCGTGGACGTGCGTCTCGACGATGCCGGTGATGGTGAGGCCCTTGCGTCGAGCCAGGGCCACGTAGTCGTCCACGCGGTCCCGCGCCGGGTCGACGATGAGGCCCTGGCCGGCCTGCGAGCAGCCGATCAGGTAGGAGAGGCAGCCCGCCTCCTCGTTCAGCAGCTGCTGAAAGATCACGTCGGAAGTATGCCACACCCGCCCCCCGGCGCGCCACGACGCGGAGTTACCGGACGGTCACTTCGCGGCGGTCCCCCGGCGCCGCGCGCGTGGGGGCGCGCCCGCCTTGATCACCGACACCAGATCCTGCGCGGCCCCGCTCAGGTACCCATTGCGGCGCCGCACCAGGGTCACCGGCACGCCGCCCCGCAGCGCGGGCGCGTCGATGATCTCGAGCGACCCCAGGCGCAGCTCCTCCTGCACACTGCTCTCGATGAGGAGCGCGATCCCGAACCCCGCCTCGACCAGCCGCTTCTGCGCGGTGAGGCTGTCGATGCGGACGATCTCCGCCGCCTCGATACCGGCCGCGGCGAGCCGCTGCTCGAGGGCGGTGGCGAAGGGCTCGCGTCGACGCGGGCGGGGCGGAAAGGTCACCCAGCGCTCGCCCGCGAGGACGCCCGGGTCGCGCACCCGGCGGCCGGCCAGGCGGTGCTCGGGGGAGCAGACGAGCACCAGCGCCTCCTCGGTGAGCTGCTCGGAGACGAGGCCGGGATCGGCGTCGGTGAAGTAGCGGAGCCCCAGGGTGGCCTCGCCGCGCCGCACCAGGTCGCTCACCTCCTCGCTGTTCGCGGTCCGCAGCTCGAGCTTCACGGACGGATGGCGCTGGCCGAACCGGCGCAGCATGCCCGCGAAGCCGGTGCTGGCCAGCGTCCCCACCAGGGCCACCGAGACCGCGCCGCGCTCGCCCCGCGCGAGGCCGCGCACCGCCTCGGCGCCGTCCTTCAGGCCGGCCAGCACCGCCTCCGCGTAGGGGAGCAGGGTGCGCCCGGCCTCGGTGAGGATCGCGCCGCTGCGCATCCGCTCGAAGAGCGGCGCGCCGAGCTGCTGCTCGAGCATCTCGACGCGGCGGCTGATGGCGGGCTGGGAGCGGTGGAGGCTCTCGGCGGCGCGCGCGAAGCCCCCGCGCCGGGCGATCGACACGAACGTCTCGATCTCGTCGATGGTCACCGCGATCACTATAGCGGATGGCCGGAGTCAGGTATATGCATTCGACGGATGCGGCCGGCGGGGGCATGCTGTGTCTTCGAAAGGAGATACCCTCATGGACATCGAGCGCCACCTCATCATGGACGACGCGAACTTCCGGCCGATCATCAGCCGCGTGGTCGCGCAGGGCGACCGGGTGTACGTCTGCGGGATCACCGGCGATCCGATCGGTGACGTCACCGCCCAGACCCGCCAGGCCCTGTCGCGCATCGACGATCTCCTCGCGCGGGCCGGCACCGACAAGTCGAAGCTCCTGACCGCGCAGGTGTGGCTCTCCGACATGGCGCTCTTCCGCACCCACAACGTCGCGTGGAACGAATGGGTCGACCGCGAGCACCCGCCGGCGCGCGCCTGCGTCCAGGCCGAGCTCACCAGCCCGGGCCTGCTCGTCGAGATCATGGTGACCGCGGCCCGATGAGCGCCGCCGCCCTCGACACCTCGCGGGAGCGCCTGCTGCGGACGGCCGCGGACGGCGGGGTGGTCCTCGCGCACGCCACCGCGGTGCGGGCAGTGGCGGCCTGGACCCTGGCGCCCGCGCCGAGCGATCCGGCCCGCCACGTCGAGGCGGCCCACGCGCGGGCGCGGGGCCACCTCGCCCGCCTGGGCGTCCACGATCCCGCCCGCGAGGTCCCCGCGGTCATGACCGACGAGCTGTTCACGCGGCTCACCGACGCCCAGCCGGCTCCCCTCACCGCCCCGGCCGGGGTCGGCCGCTACACCTACACCCCGCGCAAGTCCCTCCGTCGCGTGCTCGATCACGCGCTCGACCACCTCAACCAGATCGACCAGTGGATCGCCTGGCAGCGTCACGGCGTGGTCCCCACGCCGACCGACGGCTGGGTGCCGTCGACGGTAACCCTGCCCGACGACCAGCTCCCGCTGGCCGCGGCCGACCTCGACGCGTGGCTCTGGCGCATCGACCAGGCGGTGCGCCTCGTCGTCCAGCGGGCGGCGGGCCTCACCCGGGCCGAGCTCGACTGGCTGCCTCCCGACGGCGGCTGGCCGCTGCGCCGCGTGCTCCACCACCTGGCGCGCTCGGAGCGGCTCTACGCGGCCGCGCTCGACGAGGCGCTGCTCGACGAGGATCCCGTGCGCCGGTACGCCGAGGCCTGCCGGCGCCTCGACACCGAGATCGGGGCGACGGCCGCGCGCGGTCCCGATCCGTCGGTCGTCTACGCGGGGCTCTACGGCGTCCTGCAGTCGCCGGAGGAGGTCGTGGCGCAGGTGCTTACCATCGAGGGCGAGCTGCTCGCGGGGGTTCGCTAGCGCGCCCGGCCGGGCGCTACGAGAGCAGCAGCGAGACGAGCTGGAGCAGGAGCGCCAGCCCCAGCAGCCAGGACGCGCTCGTCCGCCGCACCTGGTGACGGATCAAGCGGACGCCCGCCACGATCCCGATCAGGAGCGCGACCGCGCTCACCGCGGCGCGCGGGGGCAGCGCGACCGGCTCGCGGCCGAGCAGGCTCGCGAGCAGCCTGCCCTCCGGGCGCGCGGGCCCCTCGCGGTTCGTGACCGTGAGCGTACAGGTCGCCCGGCGCGGATCGGCGCCTTCCGAGACGCCGGTCAGCGAGAGCTGCGCCGCGCTGAGCGGGGCCGCGTCGGTTTCGCCGAACTGGATCGACAGGGGCGGCCGATGTCCGGACCGTGGCGGATCGACGAAGCGGTCGACGGTGGACACCGAGCCGTGCAGGAGGCTCTTGCCCTTCCTCACGTCCTGCCACCGCTCGACGAATCCCGCGTAGCGGGCGGACCCGCCGCCGTCGTCCAGCACGCAGGCGCCCGACACCTGCACGTGCTCCAGGAGCGTGAAGCGGGCCGCCGGAGAGCCGGGCTGGCGAGGCTCCGTGGAGCAGGCGGCCAGCAGCCAGACGAGCGCGGCCAGCCCCACCGCCGGCCGCACCACCGGTTGCCTGTGTGAGTGAGCCATGAGCTACGCTCCCGCCACAACCCGCCCGCGTCAAGTGGCGGGCGACATCCGACCCCATCATTTAACCGTCCGAGGCATGCCATGCTTGGGGGACATGTCCTGCACACGACCAGGATGGCTGGCGGCCGGGCTGCTGGCCGCAATTGGGCTCGCCGGCTGCGCGACCGGGTCCGGGGCGTATTCCGAGCCCGAGCAAGCCCGGATCGACGCCTACGAGCGGGCCGCCGAGCAGGTGCTGCAATCCCGCGGGATGAAAGGGCCCGCCCCGGTGGTACGCGTGGGGACCGACCCCTCGCTCGCCGCCGCCGGCCGCCCGGCCGGGTACTACACCGACCAGGGCCGCGCCGCGCGGTCGGGCATGATCGTGGTCAACCGGGCGGCGGTGGCCGACGACTACATCGCCCAGGCGGTCCTGAGCCAGGAGCTGGCCCACTACGTCCTCGGCCATGCCGACGGCGCCTGTCGGGAGCGTCGCCTCGAGTGCGAGATCGAGGCGCGCATCGCGAGCGTCGAGCTGCTCATGACGGGCTGGGGCCTCGAGTACTCCGACGCGATCCGGCTGCAGTACGCCTACCTGAAGAGCGTGGTCCTGGCCGCCCAGCGCGGAGACGTGCCGGCGGCTCCGGGAAAGAGCGATCCGTGCCGCGAGCTGCAGGAGTTCGCCACCCGGTTCAAGGCCTCCGCTTCCTGCGAATGAGGGAGCGGTGTATCGGAATCTTTCCACTGGGACGGGCAGTTGGGGCGCCGGAAGACGCCCAATTCGCTCGGCTTGACCCCCCGCTCGCTGCTAGACTAGAATCCGCGGAATCGCCCAATGCCCACACAAGGGGAATTGTGGTCTCATGAGGGGCTTCGGTGAAGATTAAGGTCCTCGGGTCGTTCGGGAGCGAAGGCCTGGGGCAGAGGCCCTCGGCGTTCCTCGTCGACGATCGGGTGCTGGTGGACGCCGGCACCGTGGGCGGCGCCCTCTCGGTCCCCGAGCAGATCGAGATCCAGTTCGCCCTGATCAGCCACGCCCACCTCGATCACACCGCCGGGCTGGCCTTCCTCACCGACACCCTCGCCATGGTGGCGGCGGACCGCCGGGTGACCGCCTGCAGCATCGCGCCGGTCATCGAGGCCCTCCGCACCCACGCCTTCAACGACGCGCTCTGGCCGAACTTCACGAACATCCCGTCCGCCGCGCAGTCGGTGCTGGGCTTCCGGACCCTGCCGGAGGAAGCGGAGTCGCGGGTGGGCGAGCTCTGGGTGACCCCGGTCCTGGTGGAGCACACCGTGCCCACCACCGGCTTCGTGATCCACGATGGCGAGACCGGCTTCGTATTCAGCGGCGACACCGGGCCGACCAAGCGGATCTGGCAGATCGCCCGCGAGATGCGTGGCCTCAAGGCCCTGATCGTCGAGACCGCTTTTCCGAACCGGCTGGCGCCGCTCGCCAAGGCGTCCGGGCACCTCACCCCCGAGATGCTGGGCCAGGAGATCGCAAAGATGCCGCCCGAGCTGCCGATCTGGGTCTACCACATCAAGCCGCAGCTCTATCAGGAGACGGCGGAAGAGTTGGCCAAGATCGACCCCAGCCGCATCCACATCCTCGAGCAGGGAAAGACCTACACGATCTAGTCCCGCCGGTCGATCACCCGAGTCAGCCGCTCGCGGTAGGGAAACACGCTGAAGAGCCCCCCGGTGTGAATGAAGCACACGCGCGACCCCAGCGCCCGCGGATCGCGCGCCAGCGTCTCCACCAGCCCCCGGAATCCCCGCGCGGTGTAGATCGGATCGAGCAGCAGGCCCTCCTCCCGCGCGAGCTCCACGAGCACCGCGAGATCTTCGTCGTCCGCGTCGGGACGATCGCCGCCCGGCTCTCGGTCCAGCAGGTGGATCGTCTTCGGCACGTCGATGGAGAAGCCGTACCGCCGGATCGCGGCCGCCATCGTGCGCGCGACGTGCTCCCGCACGCGCTCGGCCGGGCGCGCGATCGGCACCCCCACGATCTCGCCGGGGAGGCCGGCCAGCTGCTTGCCGAGCAGGAGGCCCGCCTGGCTGCCGCCGGTGAACGCGCTGATGACCACCGCGTCGAAGCGCGGCGCGCCGTGGTTGATCTGTTCGCTCAGCTCGACCGCGCACTCGAGATAGCCGAGCGCGCCGACCTCGTTGGCGCCGCTCTCCGGAATCACGTACGGTCGGCCGCCCCGCCCGCGCACCTCCTCGGCGAGCGCGGCCATGATCTCCTCCACTCGCCCGAACTCGCCCTCCGCGCAGTAGCGCACGTCC
>DASZJM010000091.1:0-24518 GCA_035948165.1 Candidatus Methylomirabilota bacterium | reverse complement strand
GCGGCAAGCGACCCGCTACGCGCTGAAACCCAAGCTGGGCGCGGCCCTCTGCTTCTTCGCCACCGTAATGGGAATGGCACCGGCCGACCAAGAGTGCGTCATCCTGACCGACGACGTCCCCGCCTTCGTGCGTTGCGACGGACCTCTGTATGTCAAGGGACCGGTCCGGCGAATCGAGCAGACGGTCGCTCGCTGATCGGATCAGCGAGGAACGGATGTCCTGGTTTGACTTCCTGGCTTACCGCCAGGCGATTTCGCTGCAGAATTTCGCATTGTAGGGAGTTCGAGCATTCTGGCAGAATCGAGGGGAACTCGGCCAAGGCCAAGGTGACGCAGAGGCTCATGCATCACCTCGGGACGGGTTGGAACGTATAGTCGCCAGGTGGTGCCGAAGCCCGCGAAGGCGCTCGGGGTGGCGTGATGGAGCGCCGCGGAGGCGGGTAACGATGACCAACCAACAGCTCAAGGACAAGATTCAGGCGGCGCTTGAGGCGGTTCGGGCGGGTGTTCCCGCCGGGGATCTCGGCGAGATCATCGCGGGGCTTTCTCACCGCGGCCCGAGTGGCGCTCATCTTGCCGCGGAAATAGCAGGATGCGGAAATGATCACCAAGCGCTCAGCAGAGAGTTGTCCATAGCGCTGAACCTACTGGAGAACCATCCAGAGCTGCTCGGATAAGCTCCGAGCGCTGCTCCGCCGCCGTCGCGATGGCCGCCAGTCCGTCTGGTTGGGCCCCCACGGTCTCGGCTGGTTTAGGGCCACGGGGCGCCCCCTCAACACCCGGGCCGGCTGAGTCCCCTGCGATTGAGCGGTGATATCACGTGTCAAACGGGAGCGGTCAGATCAGTTGTCAATCACAGGCCGGTCACACGCGCGTATTGGGATTCCGCAAGCGGCCGTGAAACGAGCCTGGGACGACTGAGTGCCGGCCATCTGGGTGGTCTTGGCATCGCGCAGCAGGCGCTGCGCCGGGTAGTCGCAGATGTAGCCGTCGCCGCCGAAGATCTAGGCGGGCTCGGCCACGGCCACGGCTGCCGCCCTTGTCTTATCGTGGGTGAGCGATACGGCGATGGGCTTGAGGCGATGCCGAGCGATCAACTCCAGTGCCGTCGGGCTGGACACGACGCGCGGCGCGCCGTAGCCGTCGCGTGCCACGGCAAAGTCCGCTGGACCGATCAGCCCCAGCGCTGCTTCGCGCGGGAACAGCTTGAGGCAGGCCTCCTTGGCCGCAAACCGAGCCGCGAGGCTGGCGGCCCGACCCGGCCCCTCCCCGACGTCGCACAGCTCCTCTCTTGAAAAGATCGTGAGCAGCTCCTCGGGGGTGGCCCGCCGGAGCAGACGCTCGACGCGCGCGATCTCGACGGTGTCGATGCCGCAGCGGGTGAGAGGGCCGGGATCGTCCGTCATAAGGCTGCTTCGCTGGCAGCGGCTCGGAGGAGGAGCGCCGTGTTGGACCCACCAAAGCCCCGGTTCAGGACAAGCGCCACACTACTGCGAGGGACCTGTGGCCCGGCGGACACCGGGAGGTTCCCGAGGTCGGGATCCAGCTGGCGCAGGGTCGCCACACCAGGGACCACGCCGCGGCGCAGGGTGATCAGGGCCAGCACGGCGTCCAGGGTACCCGAGGCGGCCAGGGGATGCCCGAACGCCCACTTGAACGCGGTGACGGGCGGGGTCGTGGCACCGAACACCCGGTGGATGGCCGCGGCCTCCGAGGCGTCCGATGGCCGCGTGCCGCTTCCGTGCGCCACGATCATCCCGACATCCCGTGGCCCAATCCCGGCGTCGTCGAATGCCATGAGGATCGCCCCCGCGAGCCCGTCGCCATCGGGGAGGATGGCCAGCAGCCCCTTCGCATCGGTGGCGCAGCCGCTGCCGAGAAACTCGCCGAGGACGCGGGCGTCCCGCGCGGTCGCGGCTGCCTCTGTCTCGAGGACCAGCGCGGCGGCCCCTTCGCCCAGCAGGCTGCCACTGCGCCGAGTGTCGAACGGCCACAGCCCGTCGGAGCTGAGGAGCCCGAGCTGGTGATAGACCAGGACCATCTGGGGCTCGATGGGCGCGTCGTGCCCGACTGCCAGCGCCCGGTCGGCCTCGCCAGCGCGCAGCGCCGCGGCGGCCTCGACGACGGCCAAGGACCCGCTCACGCTGTGGTTCGTCACGCAGGCATTCGGCCCCTTCAGACCGTAGCGAATGCCGATGTGGCAGAGGACGTTGCTGGGCATCGACCGCAAGAGCCACATGGGGTTCACGCTGGCGACGAGCTCATGGCCGAAGGTTCCGATATCTCCGTTCGCGGTGGTGAGCAGCGGAAAGAACTCGTGCTCGTTCTGGTAGCCGCCGCTTCCCGAGCCGACGTAGACGCCGGTGCGGTCGTTCACTGCCGCCGCGTCCGCCGGTTCCAGGGCATCCCGGTAGGCGACGAGTCCTGCATCGCCGAGGGCCCGACCGGCCACGTACAGCCCGAGAAGATCGGTGCGCTGGAGCAGCTTGTGGATCTTGCGGTCCTCCACGAGGGCGCGCGGGTCCAATCCGGAGATCTCGGCGGCCAGAGATGTCGGCCAGCCCGAGGTGTCCCACTGCTGGATGGGCCGGATCGCGGATCGACCGATCCGCACGCCCTCCCAGATCTCCTCCGGAGACTTGCCGGCAGCGCAGATGGCGCCGCTCCCGGTCACGACCACCCGGGCGCTCATACTCCGACGTGGTCCGGATGCCTCAGGGCGAGGCAGCTATTCGATCCGCCGAAGCCGAAGGAGTTGGACATCGCGAGCCGGATCCGTCGCTTCCGGGACTGATCGCGCACGAAATCGAGATCGCACTCCGGGTCCGGCTCTACCAGGTTCGCGTTCACCGGAAGGACGCCGTGATGAATCGCCAGGGCGCAGAGTGCGGCCTCGACCGCCCCGGTCCCGGCGATCAGGTGTCCCATGAGACTCTTGGTCGAGCTCACGGCGACCTGCCCCGTGCGGGTCCCGAAGACCGCCCGGACGGCGGCACACTCGCTCCGGTCGTTCATGAGGGTGGAGGTGCCGTGGGCGTTCAGGTAGTCCACCTCTTCCGGCCGGGCACCGGCATCCGCCAGGGCCTGGCGCATCGCCTGGATCGGCCCATCGCCGGAAGGATGGGAATCGGTGATGCGATAGCTGCTGAGCGAGTTGCCGTCGCCGGCCAGCTCGGCATAGATCCGCGCTCCGCGCCGGCGCGCAGCGTCCCACGATTCGAGGACGAGGAAGCCGGCACCCTCGCCCAGGACGAAGCCGTTGCGCGTGGCGTCGAAGGGGCGGCTGGCGCGTTCGGGCGTCTCGTTGTCCGGCGAGAGAGCGCCCAGCAGACAAAAGCTCGCCAGGCCGATCGGATCGATCATGGAGTCGAAGCCCCCGGCGAGGACGCAGTCTGCGGTGCCGCGCCGGATCAGCTTCATGCCCGTCCCCACCGCCTGGCTCCCCGAGGCGCAGGCCGTGTGGACCGACGTGGCGTAGCCGCGAATCCCGAACCGGTGAAGCAAGAGAGCCAGGCCGGCGCAGGCCTGGCTGCGGAAGAAGTCCAGGGGATCCGTTCCGAATCCGTCGGTCAGCAGGCGATCCGGGCGGAAGTGGCCGTCGGGGGCACAGTGCCGGTGCACCTCCGCGAGCTCGGCGAACCCCGTGCCCGTCTTGCCGCTTCCCACCACACACCCCCAGCGCATCGCGTCGCTGCGCGCCGGCCGGATGCCGGCATCACGCAGGGCCTCCTCCGCCGCGGCGACGGCAAACCCGTGGGAGCGGTTCGCGAACTTGAGGAGCTTGCGGTCTTCGATCGCGTGGCGCGGGTCAAACGCTTTCACCTCGGCGGCGATGCGCACCGGAAAACCGCTGGCGTCGAAACGGGTGATCGCCGCCACCCCGCTCCGGCCCGCCAGGAGACCGTTCCAGGCGGCGGCGGTGTCGTTCCCAAGTGGGGTGACGAGGCCCAGCCCGGTGATGGCGACCCGGCGCTGTTCGCGCGTCATGCTTGCACTGGAGGGACGATCTCAACCCTCCCGGTGGCGATCCGTTTCCCACCCACCATCGCGGCGAGGCTCAGTTCGGCCCTCCCTTCCGTTGCCGACCGCATCGCCGCTTCGAGCATCACCGCCTGACCCGGGAGAATGAACGAGCGCATCTTCACATCCGTCACGCGGGCGGGTCTGAGCCGCGGGCCTGGAGGCAGCGTCTCACCCGCGAGCTGCAACGCCAGCCCGATCTGGGCGTCGAGCAGGAGCGATGCGGGAAACACGGCGCGCCTCGGGAAGTGGTCGGCGAAGAAGGCGGCGCATACCGGAACGTCCATGGCCGCGCGTAACCGCTGGCCGGGGACGCGGTCGATCACCACCAGATCCGGTTTCGCGATACCTCCGAAGCGGCCCGGCCGCGCGCCCGGCCCGCAGAGCGTCTCGAAATCTTCTCGCACCGCCTCGGCCGCATCGAAGTCCTCCAACGGCAGCATCGGCCCCACACACCGGCTCAATTCCAGAACCGGCGTGTCGGCGAGACGAGCCCACCCGGCGAAGGCGACGGTGTCCGGATCGTCGCTCTCGATCTCCACACCTAGGTCCAGGATCTCCCCCGGCACCGCCTCCCGTACGATGCGCATCGCCCCGGACAGAGCAGCCACCGGGCGCCGCCGGAACTCGGCGTGGGCCATGGCGACCCAGGCGGCCAGCTGTCCGACCGCCTCGGCCACCAGGCAGGTCGAGAACTCCGAAAGCCCGGCGGGGATCGTGAAGTGACCCCGAGCCCGCTTCCCGGGTTCCAGCGCCGTGATCCGGTCCACGAAGGAGAAGGCGCTGAAGCGCACTGGCATCATCTCGGGTCACTCCATCTTGAAGCCGCCATCAACGTGGACGACCTCGCCCGTGATGTAGTCGGCGAACCGGGAGGCGAGAAACCAGACGGCGTAGGCGACCTCCGCCGAGGTGCCGAACCGCCGCAGCAGGATGCGCGACACGACCTGCTCGCCGGCGTGGTCGCGGATGGCGTGCGACATGTCGGTTTCGATGACGCCCGGGGCCACCGTGTTCACGGTGATCCGGCGAGGCGCCAGCTCGACGGCCAGGGCGCGAGTGAAGGCGTTGACCGCTCCCTTGCTGGCGGCGTAATTGGTTTGGCCACGGCCTCCCTTCTCGCCTGCCACCGAGCTGATGTTGATGATCTTGCCGGCGCGTCGGGCGATCATGTGGGGCACCACCGCGCGGGTCACGTTGAAGATCCCCGTGATGTTGGTGTCGAGTACCGTCCGCACGTCGTCATCCTCGAGCGACCCCAGGAGGTTGTCGCGGACCAGTCCGGCATTGTTGATCAGCACGTCGATGTGGCCGCAGCGGCCCGCGACCCGCTCGACGGCCGCGGCGCACCCCTCGGGGTTGCGGACATCCACCTGCTCGGCGGTAATTTGCCGTCCGGCGGCGCGCCCCGCGGCGACGACCTCGGCGGCGGCCGCGGTGTTCTCGCGGAACAGAAAGGTCACGTCTGCCCCCTCGGCCGAGAAGAGCTCGACGATGGCGCGGCCGATGCCGCGGCTCCCCCCGGTCACGAAGACCGTCTTGCCGGCCAGCCCGGAATCCGTCAGCATTCTCCTCAGCCGGATATGGAGAAGCCGCCGTCCACAACCAGAGTATGCCCGGTCACCATCGCGGCCTCCGGGAGACAGAGGAGGTAGACCGCTCCCGCGACATCCTCTGGGGTGAGGACCGGCCCCGCCGGCGCACGCTCCGCGAACGACGTGAGCAAGGCCTCCCGGTTGGAGAAATGATGCAAGGCATCGGTATCGACGACCCCCGCGCTGACCGCGTTCACCCGGATGCCCCGTGGCCCCAGCTCCTGAGCCAAGGTGCGTACGAGGGACTCCAGCGCCGCCTTGGATGCCCCGACGAAGCCGTAGTCGGGAATGGCCCGCGTGGCGCCCAGGCTGGACATGGCGATGATCCGGCCACCCGCCGGCATGAGCGGAACGGCGCGCTGCGCCAGCAGGGCCAGCGCCAGGGCGTTGGTCTCCAGGCACCAGCGCCAATGCTTGAGCGACATCTCGAGCGCGGGCTTGAGCACCCCGCTGGCCGCATTGCTGACCAGGATGTCGAGGCGTTCGAAGTGTCGGCGGAATTCAGCGAAGAGCTCCTCCACGCTCTCTGGTTTTCGAACGTCTCCCTGGATCGCGCAGGCGCGCCGACCCATGGCGCGGATCCCCGCGCAGAGGGCCTCGGCCTCGTCGTGGCTATTGTAATAGTTGGCCGCCACGTCGCAGCCGGCCGCGGCCAGCTTGTGCGCGATCACCCGGCCGATGCCCCGGGACGCGCCGGTGACCAGCGCCACCTTCCCCGCAAGGGCGTCCGTCATCATTCGGTCCCTCGTTCAGGTCGCGCACGTTGAATCCCCATTTCACTTGCCCTCTTCCCATTTGGTGGTCATGACGCCCACCAGGAACACCAAGACTGCGAACACCCCGATAATCGCGGAACAACGCAGCGCAGTCATGTTGTCGGCGAATACCATGGCCGCCCGGAGCCCCTCGTTGCCGTAGTAGAGAGGCAGTATCCGGGCGATCTTCTGCAGGAAGCCCGGCATCATCTCGAGCGGGAAGAAGCTCCCCGAGAGGAACATCATCGGATACATGATGGCGTTCGCCGCCGCCATCGCGCTCTCCGCCTCCTTCGCGACTCGGGTGAGAATCATCCCGATTCCCGCGAACGCGAAGACCTCGAGCACGATAAACGTGGGGAGCCAGGGGTCTATCCGCAGGCTCACGTTGAAAACGGCGTAACTGACCAGCAATATCGCCGTCGCGGATATGACCGCGAGGATGACCTGGTACAGGATGTTCGACAGTACCCAGTCGCTATGGGTAATGGGCGTGGTAGATAGCTTCCGGATTACACCTTTCTGACGGAGCTCCGCGTTCATGCTCACCGCGCCGGACAGGCTCGACGTCATCACCGACATCGCGATGATACCGGGGACGAAGAACTCGATGAACCTAAACTTCCTGGCGAGGATCGATGTTTCCGCCGATCTGATGAAAGGCGGCTCGCCCGACATCCCCTGGTTCACCGCTCCGAAGGCGGACTGGAGCATCTGCATCTTGGGGGATACCGAGCTCGAGCTCGCGTCGTAGATGTACCTGACTGTCACCGACGCGTTGGAGTTACGGAACGCCGCACTCGGCACCCCACCGATCAACCCCAGCCTCTGAACGAGCGCCCGCTGGTAGCCCGTGGGGATCACCAGGACGAGATTTACCTTCTTGTCTTTGGCGTACTGGGTGACGTTGATGGCTGGGTCGACCCGGGCTATCTTGAACCTCCCGTCGAGCTCGAGCGTCTTGACGAGTTGTGCGGACGAGGTCGTCTGGTCGAGGTCCTGCACGTCAAGGTCGAAGCTCATGTCGTCCTGGTTCATGAAGATCGTTCCGAACACGAGTATCAGGATTATCGGAAACGCGATCGTGAAGAACACCGCGGACTTTTCGCGGTAGAAGCTCTTGAGGCTCACGATGAGATTGGCGCCGATGACGTCCGGGTTCATTCCGGCATCATCTCGGCTGACGGGGCACGGAGCGTCTCGCCGGTGAGGTCTAGGAAGACCGCTTCGAGGCTGGGCTTGCGGACATCCAGAGTGAGGAACGACGCCTTGCCCTCCGTGAGGGCATTCAGTATCTTCCGGACGTCGCTCGGGTGCTCCACGTGGACCGTGATGTTCCGGTGGTCGTCTAGGACTGGCTCGAGGCCGATCGTCCGGACGATTTCGAGGGCTTTTGCATCGGCGGACTTCAGGGTGAGGACGAGGTACTTCGCGTTGCGTTGTATGAGCTCCTCGGGAGAGCCCATCGCGATAATCTGTCCCTTGGAGATTATTGCGACCGTGTCGGCCAGAAGCTCCGCCTCCTCCATGTAGTGGGTGGTGAGGAACACCGTCTTCCCCTTCTTCTTCAGGCCGACCAGAACCTCCCACACCTCACGCCGTGCGCGGGGGTCGAGCCCGGTCGTCGGTTCGTCGAGGAAGACGACCTCGGGGTCGTTCACGAGCGCGACCGCGATGCCGAGCCGCTGCTTCAGGCCTCCCGAGAGATTCTGGAACTGTTCCGTGCTCTTATCCTCGAGGTGCGCGAGCTGTATCAGCCCCTCGACGTCGGGATTGCGGCGGGAGAACAGGCGTGAGTAGTACTGGATAGTCTCCGTGACGGAGATGCGATCGAACGAGGTGAACCCCTGCGGAAGGACGCCGATGCGGCGGAGGATGTCGCGCTTCCGCTTGGTGACGTCCATCCCGAGAAGGCGGACCGTGCCCGACGTGGGCGTGCGGATGGTGTCGATGATCTCGACGGTCGTAGTCTTGCCCGCGCCGTTCGGCCCCACGAACGCGAAAAGCTCGCCCATCCTGACCGTGAAGGAGACGTCATCGACGGCCAGCAAATCGGCGTAGCGCTTTGTCAAGTGTGCGACGTCGATCGCGGGTTCACCGCTTTTTGTCATGGAGCCACGCGTCGCGGCTACGGGGCGCGGCCCACCGCCACGCAGGCGTTGAGTCCGCCGAACCCGAACGAGTTCGAGAGCGCGATATCGATCGCGTACGGCCGCGCGACGCGGGGCACGAAGTCGAGGTCAAATCCCGACTCCGGCTGGTCGAGGTTGATGGTCGGGTGCAGGAACCCGTCCTCCATCTGCACGAGCAAGGCCAGCAGCTCGACGAGGCCGGCGGCGGTGAGGCAGTGCCCGAGCATGGACTTGGTCGCGTTGATCGGGATGCGGCGGGCATGATCGCCGAAGACCTGCTTGATCGCTTCGACCTCGGCGGCATCTCCGAGCACGGTCGAGGCGGCATAGGCATTGATGTAGTTGACGTCGTCCGGCGCGATGCCCGCATCGCGCAGGGCGCCCCGCATGACCCGCACGTGACCTTCCACGACCGGCTTGGGCCGCCGTGTGGCATCACAGGTCGAGGCGCCGCCCAGGAGCTCGGCACGGGTCCGCGCCCCGCGCGCCCGCGCGCCGGCGAGGGTCTCCAGGATGACCGCGCCGGCGCCCTCGCCGGGCACGAAGCCCTGGCGGTGTACGTCGAAGGGCCGGCTGGCGCGAGCCGGATCGTCGGTGAAGGACCGCCAGACGAGGGCATCCACCAGCGCCCAGCCTTGCAGCCCGACCGGATCCAGCTCCTGCGTGGCAGCCGAGACCACCACGGCGTCAACGCGGCCTGCGCGCAGCAGGTCGATCCCGCAGAGGAGAGCCATGTTGCCGCTCGCGCAGGCGTTGCCGACCATGTAGTTGGGGCCCTTGACGGTCAAGAGCTCCCCGACCTTGCCAAGCACGTCGGTGTCCCAGAACACGATTCCCAGAAGGGGCTCGATGGACTCGGGGTCACGGTCGAACGCCCGCACGTTCTCGACGAAGTAGTTGTTGTTCAGGTTGTTGCCGCCGGCCACGTGCCCCACGCGCTCGGGATCAAGCCCAGCATCGGGCAGGCCGGCGTCGATATAGGCTTGCAAGGCCGCGGCGCCGGCCAGTCGCCCGGTCAGGGGCGTCGCGCGCAGGACCGTGCGCGCCCGCTTGATCAGGTCGGGCGGATATCTCGCCCCGACGCGCTCGAAGTGCGTGCCCAGGTTGAAGTCACACATGTCGCCGCCGATCTTGGACAGGGTCCGCTCGTCCATCTGCTTCCAGCGCGTGATGCCGGAGCGGCCCGCCCGGAGCGACGCACTGAACTCGGCGGGAGTCTCCCCGATGGGGGTCACAACACCCATACCGGTCACGACCACCCGGTGGGCATCATCGCGTCGCCCGTTCGTATTCATGCCGATGGGCAATCGCTACTCATACCGCTTGAGGGCCAGGCAAGCATTGCAGCTGCCAAACCCGAATGAGTTGGACAGTACGTTCTCGACCCGGGCGATACGGGCCTGATTAGGAACATAGTCCAGATCACACTCCGGGTCCTTTTCCCGGTAGTTGATGGTCGGCGGGATGACGCCGTTCTGAATAGTCAGGCAGCACACGGCCGCCTCTATCGCCCCAGCGGCTCCGATCGTGTGGCCAATCATGGACTTCGTAGACGATATCGGGATGGCGTGGGCGTATTCGGCGAAGAGAGTCTTGATGGCACGGCTCTCCGCCTTGTCGCCGGCCTCCGTCCCGGTGGCGTGTGCGTTTATGTAGTGTATGTCCTTCAATGTCAGTCCCGCGTCCTGAATCGCAGCCAGCATGACGTCGGCAACATCATGTCCATCTTCCATCGGCACGATCATGTTGTAGGCGCCCGAGTTGTGGGCGTAACCGACGAGCTCGGCGTAGATGCTCGCGCCGCGGTGGAGCGCATGGGACAACTCCTCCAGGACGAGAATGGCGGCACCCTCGCCCAGGACCATGCCATCGCGGTCTCGGTCAAAAGGACGGCAGGCTTCTTCTGGAGCGCCGTTTTTGGTCGACAGGGCCCGCAGGGAACAATATGCGGCGAAAGTAAACCGTGTCAAAGGAGCCTCGGCGCCACCGGCGAGCGCCAGGTCGATGCCGCCGCCGGCAATTTTCCTGAAGGCCTCGCCCAAGGCGATGGTTCCCGAGGCACAGGCCGACGATATCGTCATGTTGGGTCCGCGCAGATTGAACTCGATGGCGATGTGCCCGGATACCGCGTTCGGCGCTATGCGCGGCACGCACTGGGGACTCAGCCGGTTGAGGCCTTTCTCGAGCGCCATCTCGATCTGCTCCTCGTGGAAGAGCACGCCCCCTAGCCCGGAGCCAAGGATACAGCCGATTCGTTTCGGATCCTCGCCGCCAAGGTTCAAGCCCGAGTCGACGAGGGCGAGCCGGGAGGCCGCGAGACCCAAGTGAACGAACCGATCCGTCCTTCTGACGACCAATGGGGCCATGAACTTGGCGGGTTCAAAATCGTAGATGGCTCCAGCAATCTTCGAACGAAGGCCCGAAGTGTCGAAGTGACGGACCGCGGACACACCCGAGAGGCCATTGACGTTGGCCTGCCAGAACGGTTCTTTTCCTACCCCGTTGGGAGCCACTATTCCCAGGCCGGTTATGACCACACGTCGTGCGAGCATCAGCGCGCCTCCAGAGCGGTCCCGGATCTACGGCGACCCCGGGAGCCAGCCAGCCTCCCGATACCACTTCACCGTGACGGCTGCCCCCTCCGCCAGTCCAACACGAGAAACGACGCCAAGCTGCCGCCGGGCCTTGCTGGTGTCGCAGAGCCAGTGCCCGGCCGCCTCCCGTACCTTCCCGCGCGAGAAATATCCCGGCCGGCCCGAGACCCATCCCCACGCGTCGGCGACCGTGGCCAGAGCGAGGAGCATCGGCACCGGGATCCGCACGTGCCTGGGCCGGGCTCCCAGGGCGTCGCCCAGGGCGTCGCCCACCTGCTCCCAGGTGAACGCTCCCGCTCCGGCCACGTGGAAGATCTCGCCGGAGGAGACGTCCGCCTCGCCCGCGGCCAGAAGGGCCGTCACCAGGTCCTGGACGTGGCACACGCCGAGAGTCCTCGGCGGACCGGCCGGCATCGGCAGGAGACCTCGCGTCACCCAGCGAGCGATTTCCAGGACCGCGCGGTCTCGGGGACCGTACACCACGGAGGGACGCAACACGGTCACGTGCAGGCGATCCCGCACGGCGAGAACGGCCGCCTCGCCGTTCAGCTTGCTCCGCCCGTAAGGGGAAACCGGACGAGGTGCAACATCCTCCGCATACGCGGTGGACGTCGGCATAGGGCCCACCGCGGCCAGGCTACTCAGGTGGATCAGGCGGCGCGGTCCCCCCGGCGCGTCCACGCACGCCTGGGCCATATGCCGAGTTCCCTCCCCATTGACACGGAGGAATTCCCGCGCGGTACGGGCCCGCGTCAATCCGGCCACGTGATAGACCTGGTCCACCCCCCGCGTGCCTTCCCGAAGGGAGCGCGGGTCGTCCAGGTCCCCTTGGGCAATCGTCACCGACGGAAGTCCTGCGATCCAGCCGAGTCGTCGACTGTCCCGGACAAGGCAGCGGACCTCGTGGCCCCGGGCGATCAGGGCCTCAACGAGGTGGCTCCCGATGAATCCGGTCCCGCCGGTCACCAGAACCCGCACGCCAAATCGGTCCCCAGAGGAAGCCTACTAGAGCGGCTTTTCATAGATCCGATAGGTCTTCGACCTCCGGGCGCCCATCTTTCTCAGCACCGCATTGGCCGCCTTGTTGCTCTCGAGAATCCATGACAGCTCGATCTTCCGGGGGCCCTTCTTCTTCACGCCATCGTACGTACGGCAGCACAAGACCGCATCGATGCCTTTCATGCGATATTCCGGCCGGATGCCCATCAGGGGCATGCGCATGGATGTGACCCTCCGCCTATGCCAAAGGATCTTCAGCAGACCCAGAGGGAACAGACGGCCGCCCGCTTTCTTCAGGGCTTCGTTCACATCGGAAAGAACCAGAGACATGCCGGCCGGTTCGCCGTCGTACTCGGCGATGAAGAAAAGATCCCGTTCAGCAATCAATTTGAGCTCGCCGACGACACGATCGAACTCGTCCCCCGTAAGAGGCACCGCGCCCCAGTTCTCGGACCAGGCCTCCGCGTAGATCTTTGCTATCTTCTCCATTTCATTCTTGAAATCCCTCTCATCTATCGTCCGGACGACGAGCTTGGGATCCTCGAGAGCCGCATCGGCAATGCCGCGTACGCTCTCCGATAGATCCTCACCCTCGAACATCGCATAGGCGTACAGGTCCTGGATCTTTTGAAGACCGGATCCTTCGATCAAACCGGCATAGTAAGGAGGATTGTAGGTCATCCGGATGAGGGGCGGCTCGTCGAAGGTGTCGATGAGCAAGCCGGCCTCATCGTTCACGGAAAAGCTCAGGGGCCCCCTCATGGTCTTGAGCCCGCGCTCCGACAGCCAGTTCGAGGCCGCATCCAACAGCGCCTGGCCTACAGTGTGGTCATCGATGCATTCGAAGAACCCGAAGAATCCGGCCCCGTCGTGGTGGACCTGAATGTGTTGATTGTTCTCATGAGCTGAGATTCTTCCCACTGGCTCTTCGCCCCTGAAGGCCATGAAGAGCTGGGCTTTCGAATGGGCAAAGTAGGGATTCTTTCCCGGCGTGAAGAGTTGAAGCTGGGTGAGGATCAGGGGCGGGACCCAATTGGGATCGTCCCGATAGATTTTCCACGGGAACGTGATGAATGCCTTGAGCTGCCGTCTGTTCCCCAATTCAACGGGGCGTATCGAGACAGGTAGGTGGTTCAGACCCTCAACCCCGCGAAGCGCCGCCCGGCACGGCTCGCAGCGCGCGTACCACGACCTTGCAAAACGTCTCGGGGGTGAACAGCCGTGGGATGTCCGCTACCCTCATGGGCACGCGGAAGCGGTCGGCCGGGACCTCGCTGAGGAACTTCCGCAGGTGCTCCAGACCGGCCTCGGTTAGGTGGCCTTTCTGCTCGAACGCCGTCTCCGGGAGGTCCCCGCGCGCGTCCTCCACGATCTTGCCGCGCGGGATCTTGACCTTGAAGGTCCGTTCGAGGTGAAAAATGATGTCCAGGAAATCGATCGATTCCGCATTGAGGCCCTCGATGAGGGGGACGCCGAGTCCCACCTGTTCGACGTCGCAACCAAGCGCGTCCGCCATGATCTGGGCGACCTGCGGATAGACCGCCAAGATCTCCTCCTGGGTGATCTCCGCTGGCATCATCCCGCTTCACTCCATCGCCGCGGTGCCGCACCGCCGCCGCCGACTGCGGGGTGTGACCGGGTCGCCGGCGCGGCCACGGATCGCCCGCAACGTATCGGTCTCCTCACGTTGAAATCCCCTCGATGCTGGTGTGAGCGCAGGCGGCGCGATCGCCCATTCCCAGCCCGCGTCGGGCGCCCCTCATGAACTGGCACGCGAACGATATCCCATCGGGCGGCGCCATGGCAAGGGTGCCGGGTACGCCCGGGTAGGGAATCGGGCGTCCCTACCGCGGTCCCCGGGAGGTGGGGTGCTCGTAGCGAAGGAGGTGTGGCGCCAGAAGCACGCAGAGGGCGGCGAGCAGTCCGCCCGCCAGGATATCGGCGGCATAGTGGTAGCGGAGGTAGAGTGTCGCAAAGGTCATGAGGGCGACCGCCGGGAGAGCGTACCAGGCCAGGCGAGGCGTGAATCGGAACATGTAGTGGAGGCTCAGCACGGCTGCGGAGACGTGGCCGCTGGGGAAGGCGTCGCGCTTGATCCCCTCCAGGGCGTCGAGGAAGTGCCGGATCGGTTCGGCAACAAGGAAACCGGACAGCTCTGTTCGGTACGTGGACACCAGGGCGAATCGAGGCCCGAGGGCCGGGATGGCCAGGTAGCCGGTGAATGCGAGGTAGTGGGACAGCAGAAGAGCCACGACGCACAGGTCGAAGGCCCTTCCGTGTTCGCGTGTCTGTCCAGTTTCCTTCGCGAAGCGAGACTCCCGGCCGTACAGGATCCCGAGCAGGACGATGGGCAGGATGTAGTACACCAAATACGCAACCTGGAGGAGGTCGGTGAGCCAGGGAGTACTGATTCGCTCGAGCCAGCGGCTCGGGTCTCCACCCAGGATGGCCCGGTCGATCGAGATCAAGAGGTCGTCTCGGTCTCCGGGGTTCAGCTCCGGGATGAATCGCAACGAGTCGTAGATCCCCAGAACCGGGACCAGCGGAAAGAAGGCGGCAATGATCCGGGGCAGACCATGACCTCTCCCCGCCGCGACCCCCGCCTGCAAGATCAGGAGGGTCGCGTACCTCGTCAGCAGCCAGCGCCAGTCGGTGATATGCTCTCGCGCCGCCAAGACCAGAACGATAAGGCCTGCGAGGTAGACGTTCGAGATGAGATCCGGCATTCTCCAGTATCGGAGTCTCGGCATCGATGATCAAGACCGACAGGCCATGAACAACCTTACCTGCCGTTGCGTGCCCCGGTTAGACGGAGTGCCGGGGCCGGAGCTGCGACGGCTTTTTCCGGAGCCTTCCAGCACCGCGGCTCTTCTTTCGCTGCTGCAAGAATCGGGCATCGATGGTTTTGACCTGCGAAGCATCGTCGTGTCAAAGGATGATACTCCTATTCTCCTGTTGCCTTTGTTTGAGACCCGATTTGATCTGTCCACCTTTGCCGAGGGATGGATCAAGACATCGCTGAGAGCGGCAGGCCGTCTCGTTCCTTCAATTCTTCGTCCCCGAATCCTAGGGGTGGGGTTGCTGGTGGGGGAATGGAGCGAGATCGGGATCGACCCTCACGTCGATGCCGGCACCCTCGAAGCGGCGTGGAACATGGCCTTGGGCGCCCTGCAAACGCTCGCGACCGAGCTCGAGAGCGACATCGTGGCGTTTTACAACTTCAATCATCACGGCAAGCTCCCCGGGGAAGTATTCGAGAGGTTCCACCAGGTGGAATGTCTGCCCTGCGCCCGACTCCCGATTACTTTCGACAGCCTGGAGCAATACCTGAGCCGCCTTTCAAGGGCCGCGCGGAAAAACCTGCGCCGCAAGATGCGCGTCTCTTCCGAAGTCAGGGTGGTTCGAAGTCGCGATATCTCTCCCTTTCTGGACCGGATCCACCGGCTCTATGTAGACACGGTGAAGCGATGCCCCATGGCGTTTGGCGTTCACAACCGTCTATTCTTCGAGAGCATCTGCGAGAAAGTCCCGGGCGCCGAGTACACCCTCTATTTCGTGCAGGAGGAGCTGGCCGCGTTCAACCTTCTCGTCGTAAAGCCGGAAGCGATGGTGGACAAGTATTTCTGCATGGATTACGAGGTTGGCCGCAAGTACAACCTGTATTTCTTGTCCTGGCTCGAGAATGTCCGCTACTGCGTGGAGCAGAAGATCCCTCTCTATCACGCGGGCCCGGGCGCGGAGAACACCAAGGCGCATCTCGGCGCGACGTCAATCCCGAGCGTCATTCTATTCAAGCACCGCCGGCCGGCGATTGACCGCTTCTTGATCCAGCGGGGGCCGTTGATCGAGGGCATCCTCAGATACCTCGGCTTCTGGCCCGCGGTCCCGGCCAGGATGGGAATACCAAATGAATAGGGAGGGAGCCGAGTGCATATATCGAGCGTGGCTCCTCGTGTTGGTGATACTGGCGACCGGGGGCGCGGCCGGTTGCGCCCACCAGATCCACGCTTCGATGCAGCCCGACGGCTGGAGTGCCCAGCCCATCGGGATCGTGTGGCGCTTTGCCCCCGATGCCGACCTGGATCCCGCCACCGGAACACCCGTGGGAGACCAGGGGTATTCCCTTTATTTCCTGACCGAAGCGGCCGATTGGGACTTCAGCGAACCGAGGTCGCTTCTCCTGTCGATTTGGCGGCGTCCGTGGGCGCACGCTTGGATCATGCTGGAAAGTCCCGAGAGTCGTCTGGAATTCGGCCACACCGGTGACTTCGGGCTGGAGAAGCCGCGTTACCATGAGGGCGTGCTGCAGCGGCTTCGGGACGGGGATCCCGATCCGATCGGTTACTTGTGGCAGACAATGTCCGATGGCCAATTCCAGACCGGCAAGCCCAATCGCCCCCCCACGTTCGTCTGGAGAATGCCGATTTCCCGACGACGGTACCAACTGGTGTACGAGCACGTGATGCAAAGGAGGTACGACCAGTTCGGCGTGAGGACGAATAACTGCACCGATATGGTGGCCGAGGTAGCGGCGCTGGCGGGCATCAACCTCATCCACCGCATTCGTCTCACCCTGCCGCAAGACACCAAGGTCTGGGGTCGGACGCGACGTGTGTGGACGGATCCACGATTCCGCATCCTGGAGTTCAGCACGCCCGAAGTTCTGGAGGTGGATCTACGCCACCTCGCCGAGATAGGAATCGGGAGTGATGTCACCGAGTGGTACCTGGCCTGGAAACACTGACGATCGCGGTGAGTGTGCCGTGTCCGGCGGTCCTGTGGGGGCGACTGGGACGCGGAGCTAGCCGTACTCCGGCGCAGTTATAAAACGAGCACAGAGCGCCGGTCGTGGGCTAAAGTCATACGGGAGACTCGGCCCATGTCGGTTCGCGCCCAAACTCGCGTCGGTCCGTATCAGCTTCCCGGCCACCTGATCCGCGTATTGCGCCGCCACGCCGAGGAACGCCCGCAGCAGCCGGCCTGCGTCCATCTGCTCGATGGCCAGGCCGATCACGCCAGTCTTACCTACGCCCGGCTCGACCGGCGAGCTCGAGCCATCGCGGCTCGCTTGCAGGACATGGAATTTGCCGGCCAGTGCGTGCTGCTCGTCTATCCGCCCGGCCTCGAATTCATCGCGGCTTTCTTTGGCTGCCTGTACGCCGGTTGTGTCGCGGTGCCGACCTACCCGCCGCATCGCCACCGCATGCTCGAGCGCTTCCGGGCCGTCGCCGCCGATGCCCGAGCTCGTATCGCGCTGAGTACTGCCGCGGGCGCCGTTCAGTTTCAGGCCATGGTGGCGGCGGGGGAACGTGATCAAGCGGCCACTTCGTCGCAGCTCCCGTGGCTCGCTACCGATGAGATACCCGACGCATTGGCCGAGCGCTGGCAAGAACCGGCCGTCGCCCCCGGCACGCTGGCCATGCTCCAATACACCTCCGGCTCGACCAGCCAGCCCAAGGGCGTCATGCTCAGCCACGCAAACCTGATGGCCAACGTCCATGCCATCCATCAGGCGTTCGGCGTACGGTCCGAGGACAGCAGCGTCTTCTGGTTGCCCATGTACCACGACATGGGGCTGGTGGGCGGCGTTCTGGTCCCCCTGTTCGCGGGTGCGACAAATGTTTCCATCTCGCCGGCCACGTTCCTCCAGAGCCCTATCACCTGGCTGGCCGCCATCAGCAAGTACCGGGCTACCATCTCCGGCGGGCCCAACTTCGCCTACGATCTCTGTCTTCGCAAGATCACCGACGAGCAGCGTGCCACCCTCGACCTGTCCTCCTGGGCCCTGGCTTTCATCGGCGCCGAACCTATTGAGCCCGGAACGCTCGAGCGCTTCGCCACCGCGTTCGCCCCCTGCGGCTTCAAGCCGGGCGCCTTCTATCCCTGCTACGGCCTGGCGGAGGCGACGCTCATGGTCAGCGGCCCGAGGCGCGGGAGCGGCGCGACCATCGGGACGTTCAGCGAGACGGCGCTGACCGAGAACCGCGTCGAGCCCGTGCCCCGCGATGGTCCGCAGGCTCGCCGCCTGGTGGCCTGCGGATCGCCCGTCGGCGATCTCCGCGTGGTGATCGTCGACCCGCACAGCTGCGCGGAGGCCGCCCCCGGCCGGGTAGGCGAAATCTGGGTTGCCGGTGCTTCGGTCGGTCAGGGCTACTGGCACAAGCCCGGCCAGACCCGCCGTTCCCTCGATGCCCGCCTGAGCGACACGGGCGAAGGCCCATTTCTGCGCACCGGCGACCTGGGCTTCATGGACGATGGCCAGCTCTCCGTCACCGGCCGGCTCGACGACCTGATCATCGTCCGCGGCCTGAACCGCTATCCGCAGGATATCGAGGTGACCGCTCGCGGTAGCCACCCGCTCCTGGAATCCGGTTACGGAGCCGCTTTTGTCACGGATGATCACGGCCCGCGGCGCCTGGTGCTGGTGCAGGAGATCGCGCGCAAAGGAACGGTCGATTTCGCGTCCGTGCTGGATGCGGTTCGCAGCGCGGTGCTCGACGAGCATGGTCTGGCCCTGGACGCGGTCGTGCTGGTGCGCAACGGTACGATTCCCAGGACCTCCAGCGGCAAGGTCCAGCGCCATGCCTGTCGCGCCGCCTTCCTGGCCGGGGAGCTCAAGGCCCTCGCCGAACACCGCGGCTTGCCGGTGGACGACGCCGGCCCGAGCGCGGCCACCCGCCCTGGCGCGGAAGACGCGAGGCTTTCCACGGCGCATCCGGCCTCGCACTTCTGGCAAGCCGCGCTGGCCGCCGTCCGCCAGCACGCCCGCGCCGTGGCCGGCGCCGCCTTGCCCGACCTGACACCGGACACTCCCCTTGCCGACCTCGGCCTGGATTCGCTGCAACGCCTGGACCTCGTGGCCACGCTGGAGAAGACCTTCGCCGGCCGCCTGCCCGACACGGTGTTCAGCCAGGCCCGGACGCTGGAGGATCTAGTCCAGGCCGTGCAGAAGCACCTGATCGATGGCCCCCGGCCGGATGTTCCCGCCGGGCCGATCCCGCCCGACCACTACGACTTGGCTCTCTTCCCCGAGTACGCCGAGTTGAAGCGTCAGGAACGCCTGCTGCTGGCGGCCGGCGACAACCCGTATTTTCGCGTCGACCAGGGCGGAGCCGGAAGCGCACCCCGCATCGACGGGCGTCCGCTCGTCAACTTCAGCGTCTATGACTACGTCGGCCTGGCCCACCATCCGGAGGTCGCCGCCGCCGCCAAGGCCGCGATCGACCGCTACGGTACCAGCGCCGGTGCCAGTCGCCTGGTCTCCGGCGAGAAGCAGGTGCATCGTGATCTGGAGCAGGCCCTGGCCGCCTTCCTGGCCACCCCGGCCGCGATCGTCTTCGTCTCCGGCCATGCCACCAACGTCACCAGCATCGGCCACCTGCTCGGGCCGGACGATTTGATCCTCCACGACATTCTGGCCCACGACTCGATCGTCCAGGGCGCCATGCTCGCCGGCGCTACGCGTCGCGCCTTTGCCCACAACGACTGGCAGGCCCTCGACATCCTGTTGTCCGAAGTGCGCCACCGCTATCGCCGCGTGCTGATCGCCATCGAGGGCGTCTACAGCATGGATGGCGACTTCCCCGAACTGCCACGCTTCCTGGAGCTCAGGCAGAAACACAAGACGCTGCTGCTGGTCGATGAAGCGCACTCGCTGGGCACCATGGGGGCGACCGGCCGGGGTGTCGGCGAGCACTGGGGCGTGGCGCGCTCCGACGTCGACCTGTGGATGGGCACGCTCTCCAAGTCGCTGGCCAGTTGCGGCGGGTACATCGCCGGCTCGACCAAGCTCGTCGAGTACCTCAAGTACACCGCCCCCGGGTTCGTCTACAGCGTGGGCCTCGCCCCGCCCAGCGCTGCCGCGGCCCTGGCCGCCCTGACGGTTCTCCACCGTGAGCCGCGTCGCGTGGCCCGGCTGCGCGAGCTGGCGGCGCTATTCCTGAAGCTGGCCAGGGAGCGCGGCCTGGACACTGGCCTGACGGCCGGCACGCCCGTGGTGCCGGTCATCGTCGGAAGCTCGGTCAAGGCCTTACGCCTGTCACGGGCCCTGTTCGACCGGGGCATCAACGTCCAACCGATTCTGTCGCCGGCAGTGCCCGCCCGCTCCGCCCGTCTGCGTTTCTTCATCACCACGAATCACAGCGAGGCTCAAATCCGCGACACCGTCAGCGCCGTGGCCGACGAACTCGCCAACCTACCGCGAAATAGTGATGAGCCGCCGATCCATGACGAATCGCGGTGAACACGCGAGCCGTCACCGCCGGGTCGATTCCTGATCCAGGCGCTCTTTCCCGACGCGACGATTCCATCGCCACACGCCGACGACCAGAATCGTCGCCAGCGCCAGGAGGCCGGCGAGACCGAGCCAGCGCTCTGTCCGGTGCACATCGGTCATGATGGCTTTGATTTGATCTGTGAAGAAATAGGCCAACCCAAATACCAACGGGACGCCGAATAAGGCGGCGCCCGCGTCCGCCACGGCGAACTTCCAGAACGGCACGCGCGCAATGCCTGCCGTCAGAAATGCGGCAGCGCGGAGTCCGATGACGTGCCGCGCCGTGACGACGGTCTTCAGTGCATGTCGTCGATACGCTGCTTTCAGCCACTGCTCGCGCGCGGGTGACAGTACGAGCCGGACCGGTCGCCAATTGAGAACCTGCTCACCCCAGTGCCGGCCGACCCAGTAGAGCACCACATCTCCGGAAAGCGCCCCCAGGAGACAGATGGGGAGCGCAAGCCACCACCGAACGATACCTTCGTGGCTCAGCACGGCGGCCGCGATGATCGGCATTTCCTCCGGGATTGGCACCCCCAGGCTGCCGAGCAAGAGCACGGCGAAAACGCCGAGATGAGTAAAGTTGTCGAAGATCTCTTGGAGTTCCCCCACGGCATCCTCACCAGGTGTCGCTGCTGGCACGGCGACAATCTGTGGTCCGAACGTCTCTAACGACCTGCCAGCTGCGTGCGCTCCCTTCGCGATTGGCATCAGACCATAGAATGCATGTCGACTGTCCTAGGAAACTCCACCGAGGGCTGCCCCGCGGTCACCCGAAGACGAGAAGATCTCGCCTCGGGCTCTATCTTGACGGCTGATCGGAGCTGTTCGTAGGATGGACCGGAGAAATCGCAGAATGACTCCGGCGAGTGCTCAGCCAGACCACGGCCGGGCGCGGTGATCCCGGAACTCGGCAGCCACCGGGTCGAGGTGGCGCGCGGCGTGGCTATCGCGCTCGCGACCGCTCCGGACACCGGGTGCATCGACAGCGGGCTCCCGGGCGTGGACAGCCACGAGGTCGGCCGGCGCACCCGCGCCGCGGGGTGTGAGGGCTGATTGGGACGGCGCAGCCGGTCTCGCCGAGGGAAGGGCCGGCCGACGAAGCGCGTGCTGGCGACCCGGCTGCGGTTCGAGACGCTCCTGTCAGCGTTGTCCGCCGGGTTGATTCACGTGAGCGCTCCCGACACCGGCGTGGCGATCGAGCGCGCGCTCCGGCAGGTGGTCACGTTCCTGGGCGTGGATCGCGGCGGTCTCGACGAACACGCCGAGGGCAGGCCGAGGCTCCACGTCTCGTGGGCGCGGCCGGGCCTCGAGGAGCCGCCGCCGGCCACGGCCACGGACCAGTTCCCCTGGGTGTCGGGGAGACTGCGAGAAGGAGAGGTCGTCCGATTCTCGCGACTTGCCGAGCTTCCCGAGGCGGCGGCGATCGATCGGGCCAGCTTCGAACGCGTGGGCGCGGGCTCGCAGGTGTTGATCCCCCTACGCACCGGGGGACCCATCCTCGGCGTGCTCTCCTTCGCCTCTGTTCGTGCCGGCCAGGCCTGGCCGGACGATCTGGTGGAGCGGCTCCGCCTGCTCAGCGAGGCTTTCGCCGGCGTCCTCGACCGCCGGCGGATGGAGCTCTCGCTCGCCGAGCGGCTACGCTTCGAGCAGCTCCTGTCCTCCCTGGCGACGGCATTCAGCCATCTGTCGGCCGCTGATTTCGACCGAGCGGTCCAGCACGGGCTCCGCCAGGTCGTCGATTTCCTGGCGGTCGATCGCGGCAGCCTCATCGAGTTCACCCGGGATGGCACGGCTGCCCGGTCATGGGCGGTCGAGGAGTGGATGGAGGTGGGTGAGTTCCCGTGGATGACGGCCCGGCTGCAGCGCGGGGAGGTCATCAACGTGTCGCAGCTCGAGGAGCTGCCGGACGAGGCGGCGGTGGATCGGCAGAGCTATCTCCTCCACCGGGTCAAGCCCCAGGTCGCGGTCCCCCTCCTGGTGAGTGGGATCGTGGTAGGCGGGCTGGTCTTCAGCACGGTCGGTGCCGAGCGCGCGCGGTCGGACGAGCTGATCCAGCAGCTCCACCTCCTCGGCGAAGTCTTCGCCAATGCGTTGGCGCGCAAGCAGGGGGAGCTCGAGGCCCAGCGGCTCCGCCAGGATCTGACCCACATCGGCCGGGTTTCCGCCCTGGGCGAGCTGACCGCCTCGCTGACCCACGAGCTGAGCCAGCCGCTGACGGCGATCCTCAGCAACGCGCAGACGGCCCAGCGCCTCGTCGCCGCCGACGTCGTGGATCTCGAGAGTGTGCGCGAGATCCTGAGCGATATCGTGACGGACGACAAGCGGGCCGCCGCCGTGATCAGCGGACTGCGCGCCCTGATCAGGAAGGGCGAGCCCGAGTTCATGCCGCTCGACCTCAACGTGATCGTGGGGGAGGTCACGTGGCTCCTGCGAAGCGATACGATCATGCGCAACGTGTCGATGAGCCTCGAGCTCGCCCCGGACCTCCCGCGCGTGCGCGGCGACCGGGTCCAGCTCCAGCAGGTGGTGCTCAACTTGGTGCTCAATGGTTTCGAAGCCATGCGGGAGCCCCACGCGGGTGCACGCACCCTCGTTATCCGGACGGCCCGAGACGGCGCCGCCACGCTCCGGGTGACGGTGCAAGATTCTGGGCCCGGCATCGCGGAGAAGGATCGTGGCCACATCTTCGAACCGCTCTATACCACCAAAACCGAGGGGCTGGGCATGGGCTTGGCCATCGTCCGCACCATCGTCCATGCGCACGGCGGCGCCGTGGAGGCCGAGAACAACCCGCAAGGAGGGGCGAGCCTCCATGTCACGCTGCCCGTGGCTCCGGAGGGAGCGCACTGACGACAGTCTCGCCCCTGATCCTCGCCGTGGATGACGACCGTTCCGTCCGGAGAGCCTGACCCGGGTGCTGGCGTCGGCCGGCTACTCGGCCGAGGCGTTCGCCCCAGCCCGGGAGTTCCTCGAGGGGCGATAGGGGAGCCCTGCCCCAATGTCGGGAGCTCCGCCAGGCCAGGCTCTACAGCCAAGGTCCATCTAGTCTCGGCGCTCGGCCCGGCCCATGCTGGAGCCATCGACCGGGAGGATTGGCAGATGACCTACGTGCTGACCGCAATCGTCGCGTTGTACTACGTGCTACTGGTTCGGTCGCACGTGCGGCCCTATCTCTTGCTGCGAGTCAAAGGAAACCACATGAAATATTTGCCGATGGCAGCCCTGCTCGCCATGTTACCCCTGACCAACGCCTGAGCCGTTGGCCGCGTGGATAACGCGGCCGCGCAAAGCCGCCCGCGGGCATGAGAAATGGCGCTCTGTCTCTCTATTAGTCTTTGCTGCGCCCCAAATTCTGGGTCGCGAACTCCCAGTTTAGGAGGTTGTCGATGACCGCGACGACGTAGTCCTTCCGGCGATTCTGATAGTCGAGATAATACGCATGCTCCCAGACGTCCAGCGTGAGAAGCGGCTTTGCGCCCGTGGGAAGAGGGTCCTCGCCGTCGGGCGTCGCGATGACCTCGAGTTTGCCACCTTCGGCGATGAGCCACGCCCAGCCGCTCCCGAACTGCCCCACCGCGGCCTCGGCGAATCTCTCCTTGAAAGCGTCGACATCTCCGAACGAATTCTCGATCTTCTCGGCGATCTCCCGCGGTGGCTTCCCTCCGCCTTGGGGCCGCAGGCTGTTCCAGTAGAACGTGTGGTTCCAGGTCTGTTGAGCGTTGTGAAGGACTTGCAACTTCTTCGGATCGCCGACCGTCCTCCTGACGAGGTCCTCGAGCGGCATGTCGGCTTCGGGCGTGCCCGCGATGAGCTCGTTCAGCTTGTCAACGTAGGTCTTGTGGTGCTTGCCGTAGTGAAAGCAGATTGTGTTCTTCGAGATGAAGGGCTCGAGAGCGTTGTCGGCCCACGGCAGAGGTGGCAGGGTGATCGGCCCCGCCTTCGTCAGCGTCGCGTTGGTCGTTGCCATCTCAGCCTCCTCTGTCTCTGCTCGGAGCTACTTGCTGGCCTGACGAACGGTCAGCTCATTCTTGACCGACTTCACACCGGGAACCATCCGGGCCTGCTCGGAGGCCTTCGCGGCGACCATGATGCTCGGCACCTCGCCGGTGAGCGTCACGACGCCCCCATCGGTGCGCACGTCCACC
>DASZJM010000090.1:0-2748 GCA_035948165.1 Candidatus Methylomirabilota bacterium | reverse complement strand
ATCGCGCCGCTCAAGCGGCGGCTCGGAGGCCGGCCGCAGGGACCGCTCTACCTCGTGCTCACCCTCGGCCTCTCCACATTTCTCCAATCGAGCCTGCTCGCGATCGCGGGAGGCGACTACCTGCGCGTCCCGCCCCAGGTGGGCGGCATCCTCGACCTGGGGGTCACCGCGGTGAGCCACCAGCGGCTGCTCGTGCTGGGCGTCGCGGCCGGGCTGCTCACCGCCCTCTTCGCGTTCCTGCGCTTCCACCCGGTGGGGCTCGCGGTGCGCGCGGTGGCGCTCAACCCGGACGCGGCCCAGGCGATGGGGATCAACCTGCCGCGGATCTTCTCGGTCACCCTGGCGCTCGGCGTGGCGCTGGCCGGGGTGGGCGGCGCGCTCATGGCTCCGCTCTTCAACGTCTACCCGGCGGTGGGCTTTCCCCTCACCATCAAGGCCTTCGCCATCACCATCCTGGGCGGGATGGGCAATCCGGTGGGCGCACTGGTGGCGAGCTTCCTCGTCAGCATCGCGGAGTCGCTCTCGGTCATGGTGATCCCCTCGCAGTGGCAGAGCCTCATCGCCTTCGCGGTGATGATCGTGATGCTCCTGGTCCGCCCGCGCGGCCTCCTCGGCCGGGCCGTCTCGCGATGACCGCGCGCGCGAGGCTCGCGCTCGCCGCGGTGGGGGTCGCCGCGCTGCTGCCGGTGCTGCTGCCGCACCCGTTCGTGCTCACCATCGCGACGCAGGCCGCGATCTGGGCGCTGCTCGCCGCGAGCTGGGACCTGCTGAGCGGCTACACCGGGCAGATCTCGTTCGGCCACGCCGGCTTCTTCGCTCTCGGCGCCTACGGGGCCGCCGTCTCCACCAAGCACGCCGACCTCTCCCCGTGGCTCGGGCTGCTCGTGGGCGCCGGAGTCGCCGCCGCGATCGGCCTCTTGACCGGCTTCCCCGCCCTCCGGCTGCGGGGCCACTACCTGGCCCTCGTCACGCTCGGGCTCGCCGAGATCATCCGGCTCGTCGCCCAGAACTGGCTCGATCTCACCGGCGGCCCGTTCGGCATCCACGACTTCCGGAGCTTCCCGGGCCTGCCCGCGGGCGCGCTCGTCCACCGCCAGGCGATGTACGTGGTCGTCGTGGTGATCGTGGTGGTCTCGGTCGCGATCATGTACCACGTGTGCGAGCGCACCCGCGCGGGCCAGGCGTTCCGGGCCATCCGCGAGGACGAGGTGCTCGCGCAGACCCTCGGCATCGACACCACGCGCTACAAGCTGCTCGCCTTCACCCTCAGCTCGGGCTTCGCGGGGCTCGCGGGCGGGCTCTACGCCTACTACGTGCAGCTGGTGAGCCCGGTGGTGGCGGGCGCGGCCACCACCTCGCTGGTCATCGGCATGGTGGTCTTCGGCGGGCTCGGCACCCTGTGGGGTCCCGTGCTCGGGGCGCTGCTCCTCTACGGCGTCTACGAGGGCTTGCGCTTCGTCGGGGTCGTGTACAACCTTGTCGCGGTGGGCCTCGTGATCATGGTCTTCGTCATCTTCGTTCCGCGCGGGCTGGCGGGCCTCGGGAGATCGGCATGAGCTATCGGCTCGGAGTGGACGTGGGGGGCACCTTCACCGACCTGGTCCTGGTGTCGCCCGACGGCCTCGCCCGCACCCGCAAGGTGCTGTCGACCACCGCGAATTACGCGGAGGCGATCGTGGCCGGCGTGCGGGAGCTGACCGCGCAGGCCGCCATCGCGGCGCCCGCGATCGGCGAGATCATCCACGGCACCACGGTGGCCACCAACGCGATCCTGGAGCGGCGCGGGGCGCGCGCCGGACTCCTGACCACCGAGGGCTTCCGCGATCTGCTCGAGATCGGCCGGCTGCGCCTCTCGCGCCTCTACGACCTCGACTTCGAGCGCCCGGCCCCGCTGGTGCCCCGCCGCTGGCGTCGCGAGATCCGCGAGCGCATGAGCCACCGCGGCGAGGTGATCACCCCGCTCGACCGCGACGGGGCGGCCGCCGCCATCGACCGCCTGCTCGCCGAGGGCGTGGAGTCGATCGCGGTCTGCTTCCTGCACGCCTACGCCAACCCGGTCCACGAGGCGGAGGTGGGCGCGATGATCCGGGAGCGCGCGCCCCACGTGGCGCTCACGCTCTCCTCCGAGATCCTGCCCGAGATGCGCGAGTTCGAGCGCACCAGCACCGCGGTCACCAACGCCTACGTGATGCCGGTGATGGGCCGCTACCTCGCGTCGCTGGAAGGCGAGCTGCGCCACCTGGAGGTCCGGGCCCCGCTGCTCATCATGCAGTCCAACGGCGGCGTCATGACCGCCGAGGGCGGGCGCCGGCGTCCGGTGCACGTGATCGAGTCGGGGCCGGCCGCGGGGGTCATCGCCACCGCCGCGCTGGCCCGCGCCATCGGCGCCCCCAACGCGCTCAGCATCGACATGGGCGGCACCACCGCGAAGGCGTCGATCATCGAGGGCTACGAGATCAAGCGCACCGGCGAGTTCGAGATCGGCGGATCGATGTCGCAGGGCAGCCGGCTCAACAAGGGCGGCGGCTTCCTCCTGCGGGTGCCCGCCATCGACATCGCCGAGGTCGGGGCGGGCGGCGGCAGCATCGTCCACGTGGACGGCGCGGGCGCGCTGCACGTCGGCCCGCGGAGCGCGGGCGCGGTGCCGGGGCCGGTCTGCTACGACCAGGGCGGCACCGAGGTGACCCTGACCGACGCCAACGTGACCCTCGGCTACCTGCACCCCGAGCGCCTGCCGAGCGGCCTGCG
>DASZJM010000089.1:0-4271 GCA_035948165.1 Candidatus Methylomirabilota bacterium | reverse complement strand
CGGGCGCGCCGTCCGAGGCTCGGGACGGGGCCGGCTAGGGACGCGCCCGAGACTGCGGGATCAGAACGTGCCCGTGCTCGACCGCGCCGTCCCGGTCTCCAGGACCTGAATCTCCGCCTCTCCCGCCTCGTCCGCGAGCAGAACGAACAGGTAGATCCGATCGCCGATCAGCTTGGCGTCGCGAAGCGACACCACCGTCGGCGTGAAGGCGACCGCGTGGGCCGCGACGTCGTCGACCGCCGCCCGGATCGCCCGCTCCAGGGTCTCCTTGTCGGTAGCCTGATCGGCCGAGATCGAGGTCAGCGCCTCGATGACGTACGCGGCGGCGGGGCTGGTCGTGCACAGGACGGCCAGCCCGAGAGTTACCACCATCGAGAGTGTGCGAATCGTCGGCATGTCGTTCCTCCTAGCATTTCTGCCCGGCGCGGGCGGCTCAGTGGCCGATCGCCCGGTCCACGCCGCGCGACTGGATACCTTGGGTGACGTCGTGATCGAGGTCTGGACGATGCGTGGGATCCGGCCGGCTCTCCCGACCGAGCGCGTCGGCCTTGCGCCGCGACTCGATGGCCTGGAGGGCCTGCGTCGTATCCGCGCTCACGTCGGGCGGGACGATCGGAAGATCGACCGGCGCCGCCCCCCTGTAGCCGAGCTCGAGATCGAGCCCGCCGGGAGCGGCTCCTCCCGACCCGCGGCCCGTCCCGAGCGACGCGCACCCGGTGAGCGCCACCGCGGCCGCGATGCCGAGCCCCCACCGCCCGAGCCGGATCCTCATCGGGGCACCACCCGCGCGTTCAACGACGCCCAGGAGTCCTCCAGGACGATCTGGCGCGTGCGGCCGTCATCGTAGAGGCGGATCGAGCCCTCGTAGGCACCCGGCTGCATCTCGAAGGTGGCCAGCCCGTTCCGGACCATCACGGTTCCCCAGGCCATGTTCGACCCCCACGCCGCGGTCAGCGTCCCACCCGGGTTGATCGTCAGGTAGAAGGGCTCGTCGCCCGGGGTCACGGTGCCGGCCCACTTCCCGGCGATGACCGCTGTATCGGCGATCGGCGTGCCGGGGGCCCCGGGCATGGACGCACAGCCGACCACGCCGACGAGGATCAGCCCGGCCATCACGCACCAGAACGGTTTCACCGCGTCCTCAGAGAGCCCGGAGGAAGGCGACGAGGTCGGTCTTCTCCGCCGGGGTCAGCTGGGTTCCCAAAATCAGATTGAAGAACTCCACCGTGTCGTCGAGGGTCAGGAGGCGGCCATCGTGCATGTAGGGCGGCGAGTCCTTGATCCCGCGCAGCGAGAACGTCTTGATCGGCCCGTCGCCGATGGCCCGCATGTTGTTGATCGTCACCGGTTTGAAGAAGCGCTCGGCCTGCAGGTTGTGCATCAGGTTATCCGTGTAGTACGGGGGCACGTGGCAGCTCGCGCAGGTGCCCTTGCCGAAGAAGACGGCTTGCCCGCGCAGCTCGGCCGGCGTCGCCCTCTTGGGGTCGAGCTTGCCGTAGACGTCCAGCTTCGGCGCGGGCGGGAAGTCCAGGATCTCCTGGAACTCGGCCATGAAGTGGACCTGGCTCCCACGCTCGAGGATATTGACCCCCTTCTTGGTCGCGATCACCGGATCGCCGTCGAAGTACGCGGCCCGCTGCTCGAACTCGGTGAAGTCCTCCACCGTCTTCAGCGCGCGCTGGGAGCCGAACAACCGCTGGATGTTCACCCCGCGGAGCGACGTCGTCTCGATCCGATGGCGGAACTCCTGCGGCCGGATGTCGCCCACCTGGTGCGTCGCGCCGTTGGTGTGCCCGTTCTGGTGGCAGTCGAAGCAGGCCACTCCGAGGCTCGGGTGCTCGCTCCGGCGATCCGCCGTCGCGTTGAACTGCTGCTGGGGAAAGGGCGTCAGCAGAAGCCGCAGGCCCTCGAGCTGCTTGGGGTTCAGGATCCCGTTGAAGAGCTGGTAGTAGTTGTCGGTCGTCACCAGCTGTCCGCGGGACACGTCGCCCAGGTCCGGCCGCGTGGTCAGGTAGATCGGCGCCGGGAACTCGGGCAGGAAGCGGTCGGGTAGGTCGAAGTCGAGATCGAAGCGCGTCAGGTCCCGGCCGGTCTGCTTCTTGACCTCGTTGATCTCGAACAGCGGGAACACCATGCCGCCCTCCGGATGGTTCGGATGAGGCAGCGGCATGAAGCCGGCCGGGTACAGGCCCTTGTCCCGGATCTCGTCAGGGGTCATCTTCCCCAGCGCGTCCCACGTCGCCCCACCGGGCAGCCGCACGCGGACGCCGTCCTGGACCGCCTTGCCGCGGCTCATGGTGACCCCGGCGGCGGGTCGATCGGACAGGTCGTAGCGCGCACCCAGCAGGTCCATCTGGCGCTTCATCACCTCGGCCTTGCCCGCGCGCATCCGGGCGAGCACCGTCGCGAAGTCTTCCTCGGTGACCGGCAGATAGCTGGAGCCGGCGCCCTGAGCCCGCGCCCCCAGCGCGCCCGCCAGAATCCCGACGACACCCAGAGCGACCGCAGCCAGCCCTAACGTGAAGCCTCGATGTGCTCTCATGCTCTCCTCTCGAGATGGCACGGGGCCTCGGCCATGCGCTCGACCGGGGCCCCGCCCGTCACGCGGCTCGCGCCGCTACGTCCGCGGAGATCCGGCGTCGGTCTGGTCGCCACCCTGATACCCGGAGCGCGGAGACTCGACCTCGCCCTGCTCGCCGTTCTGGTCGCCCCAGCGCGGAGACTCGACCTCGCCCTGCTCGCCGTTCTGGTCACCCCAGCGCGGAGACTCCACCTCGCCCTGCTCGCCGTTTTCGTCGCCCCAGCGCGCGGCCTGCACCTGAGCGCCGTGGCCCGTCACGATCCCGCGAGCGATCCCGCTCTCGGCCTGAGCGGCCCGGACACCCATCCCGGGCGTCGCTCCCGTGACGCCGATACCGAGCAGCACCGACAACCCCACCGTCAACCACGCCTTCCCGCTCATTTTCGACTCCTCCTCGTGTGTCAGGTTTTTCACTACTCGCCATTGAGACGCCCAAGCCGGGGGTCGCGCCCCGGGGTCGGCGGCCATTCTGGCAAGATCGCAACAGTCACCCTCGCCCCGGGCATCGGCTACCCACCCAAGGTCGGGTAGACGGCTCCCCCCGGCGGCCGTAGCCTCGGGAGCGTGAGCCAGGACGAGAGACGGATCGTTTCGATCGTGGACGACGACGAGTCACTGCGCCGGTCGGTCAGGAATCTCCTGACCTCGGTCGGCTTTCGCGTCGAGACATTCGAGTCGGCTGAAGCCTTCCTGCAATCCGCCGAGCGCGTTCACACCGGCTGCGTGGTGCTCGATCTACGGATGCCCGGGATGAGCGGCCTCGACCTTCTGAACCACCTGGCCGCCACCGGCTCTCGAATCCCGGTGATCATTCTGACCGCTCACAGCGACGACGAGGTCCGCCGGCGAACCCGGCAGGCGGGCGCGGTCGCGCATCTGGGGAAACCATTCAACGGCGAGGCCCTGCTGGGCGCCGTGCGCAAAGCCCTGGCCGAAGCTGGGCCGCATTCTTGATCGGCCGGGCGCAGGAGGAGACGATGATGACGACAGGACAGCTCGCGGGTGCGGTCCGTCGCGGGCCGGCCGCGGACCGGGACGCCTCGCTGGTGGAGCGGCTGCGCCGGCACGAGGAAGGCGCGGCGGAGGCGCTGGTGGCGCAATACGGCGATCGCTCCTACCGCCTGGCCATGCGTATCACCAACAACAGCTCGGACGCCGAGGAGGTCGTGCAGGACGCGCTCTGGGCCGCGTCGCGCAAGATAGACACCTTCCGCGGGACGGCCGCCTTCGGGTCCTGGGTCTACCGTATCACCGCCAACGCGGCCTATCAGAAGCGGCGCGATCGGCGCTGTGACCGGAACGAGACGTCGTGGGAGGATCTCGCATCGACGCTCGACGAGACCGGCCGGCCGGTCCAGTCCGTGACCGACTGGTCGCCGCTGCTCCACGACCCCGCGCTCCAGGCCGAGCTGCAAGCCGTGCTTCGCTCCGCCATCGACGAGCTACCCGATGAGCACCGCGCGACCTTCTTGCTCCACGACGTCGAAGGGCTCTCGAACCCCGAGGTCGCCGAGGCGCTGCAGATCACGACCGCCACCGTCAAGTCACGGGTGCACCGGGCCCGTCTCTTCCTGCGAGGCCGCCTCTCCATCTACCTGGACGGATCTGCCGAGCTTGGTGCGGCATGAACAGGTTGGTCGCTGCGATCATGCTTCTCTTCGGCGCGGCCGAAGTCGCTCACGCGAGCGAG
>DASZJM010000088.1:0-7258 GCA_035948165.1 Candidatus Methylomirabilota bacterium | reverse complement strand
CGTGCTGCGATCGGGGAACACGCTTGTGGTCATCCAGCCCGAGGAGGTCGGGCATGGTCGGTCGATCGTGGTCGTCGCGGGCGGGGACGTCACCCGCCCGGGCCTGGCCTATCGCCAGGTCGAGCGAGCGACCGCGATGCTGGCCCAGGCCTGAGGCGATCGATGTCCATCATCAACTACGCGCAAAAAGAGATCAGCTTCAAGGTCGTGTACTACGGCACCGGAGTCGCGGGCAAGACCGCCAACCTCCAGTACATCTACCGGGGGCTGCCGGACGTGAACCGCGGCAACATGGTGTCGCTCGCGACCGGAGATGATCGAACGCTCTTCTTCGACTTCCTGCCCGTCTCCGCGGTGACGGTGCGGAACTTCGTGGCGAAGTTCCAGCTCTACACCGTGCCCGGGCAGGTGTACTACAACATGACCCGCAAGCTGGTGTTGCGCGGCGTCGACGGCATCGTGTTCGTCGCCGATTCGCAATGGGATCGGCTGCGCGAGAACGTCGAGAGCTTTCGAAACCTCGAAGAGAATCTGAAAGAGTATGGGTACAATCTGGATGAGATCCCGTACGTAATCCAGTACAACAAGCGGGACCTGCCCAACGTGGCTCCGGTCGAGTATCTCGAATACCTGCTGAATCGCCGGAGCCGGCGGGTTCCGTACTTCGAATCGGTCGCGGTCGAGGGCAAAGGGGTCTTCGACACGCTGAACACGGTGTCGCGCATGGTCCTCGTCGCGGGCTTCGGACAAGAACAGGGGGCGCTCAATGAGTCTAAATGACAATCTAGCCATCCACGAGGAGGACGCGCAGCGCATCAACGGCGTGCTCCTGCACTTCCTGGGAGAGTCCGGGGCGATGGAGGCCCTCCTGATCGATCGGAGCGGGCAGCTCCTCGCTCGCGGGGGCGCCTCCCGGTCGCTCGATACCGTCTCGCTGTCCGCCCTCGCGGCCGGCGCCTTCAGCTCGACCGCCGCGATGGCCCGTCTGCTGGGAGAGACCGAGTTCACCATGCTGTTCCATCAAGGCGTGAAGGAGAGCATCCACGTGGCCGCGGTGGACGAGCACGCGATCCTGCTCGCGATCTTCGACAGCCGGACCACGGTGGGTATGGTGCGCCTCTTCGCCAAGGAAGCGGGAACCGCGATCGGCGCGATCCTCGCCGAGACCCGCACACGCCCGCAGCGCACCGGGACGCTCGCGACGCCGCTGCGCAAGGACGAGGTGCAGTCGACTCTCCGGGAGCGCCCGGTCTGAGCTGACGGACACCAGCCATGGCCCAGACCGAGAGCAAGCCCCTGTCGCCTGAAGAGAAGCGATCCCTGGCCGAGTCGGCCCGGCTCTGCGAGATGATCGTGGAGGCCAACCCCTCGGACACCGGGGCGCTCGAGACCTTGAAGGAGATCTATACCAAGCTGGGCGATCGGGAGAATCTCGCCCGGGTGGTGGCGCGCCTCGCCGGCACGGTGGGGGGCCGACCCTCCGCGAGCGTGATCCCGACGCCCGAGGTGGTGACCGCCCCGGCTCCGCCGCCGGCCCCCGCGGCGGTCGTCGAGCTGGAGCCGGCGACGCCGTCCGGCGACAACGGACGCGGCGCGGGCAAGCGGGCGGCCGTGATCGCGAGCGAGCGACGGGGAGGCAGCCTGTCGCGTCTCGGCGACCGGCTGGTGGCCGAGAAGCTCATCTCGACCGAACAGCTGCAGCGGGCCCTCGCCGAGCAGAAGGGCAGCGCGGACAAGCTGGGGACCATCCTGGTCCGGCTCGGGTTCATCACCGAGGACAGCCTGGTCTCCTTCCTGTCCAAGCAGTACTCGATCCCCGCCATCACGGTGGCCCAGGTCGATCCGGATCCGGACGTGCTGAAGCTCGTGCCCGAGCAGATCGCGAAGAAGCACAGCGTGCTCCCCATCAAGCGGATGGGGAACGTCCTGACCCTCGCGATGGCCGATCCCACCAACGTCTTCGCCCTCGACGACGTCGGGTTCATGACCGGCCTGCAGATCCAGCCGGTGGTCGCGTCGGAGGCCGCCATCCGCAAGGCCTTCGAGCGCCTCTACGAGACCGGGGCCAGCGTCACCGACATGATGAGCGAGCTGGAGGAGGCCGACACCGACGTCGAGGTCGTCGAGGGCGGCGAGGAGACCTTCACCAAGGCCGACGTCTTCGACCTCAAGGAGTCGGCCGACGAAGCGCCGGTGGTCCGGCTCATCAACATGATCCTCACCGACGCCATCCGCCGCGGAGCCTCCGACATCCACCTGGAGCCCTACGAGAAGGTGTTCCGGGTCCGGTTCCGCATCGACGGCGTGCTCCACGAGATCATGACCCCGCCCAAGCGCCTCGAGGCCGCCCTGACCTCGCGCGTGAAGATCATGGCCACCCTCGACATCGCGGAGCGGCGGCTGCCCCAGGACGGACGCATCAAGCTGCGTTACCACCAGCGCGAGATCGACTTCCGCGTCTCGACGCTGCCGACGATCTTCGGCGAGAAGACGGTCATGCGTATTCTCGACAAGGACGCCCTGCAGCTCGACCTGACCGCGCTCGGCTTCGATCCCTGGAGCATGGAGCAGTTCACCAAGGCGATCCACAGCCCCTACGGCATGATCCTGATCACGGGGCCGACCGGCTCGGGCAAGACCACCACGCTCTACTCCGCGATCCACACGATCAACTCGCCCGACATCAACATCATGACCGCGGAGGATCCGGTCGAGTACAACCTGAAGGGCGTCAACCAGGTGCAGGTGAACGACGAGATCGGGCGCACCTTCGCGGCCTGCCTGCGCAGCTTCCTGCGGCAGGACCCCGACGTGATCCTGGTCGGTGAGACCCGAGACCTGGAGACCGCCCAGATCGGTATCCGCGCCGCCCTGACTGGCCACCTGGTGCTCTCCACGCTGCACACCAACGATTGCCCGTCCACTCCCGCCCGGCTACTCGACATGGGCATCCCACCCTTCCTGGTCTCCTCGTCGCTGCAGCTCATCCTGGCCCAGCGCCTCGGCCGCCGAGTGTGCCGCGACTGCAAGGAGCCCTACGAGGCGAGCGAGGAGAGCCTGGTGCCCTACGGGCACGTGCCCCAGGGACTCGGCACCGTGAACTTCTACAAGGGCAAAGGGTGCCAGACCTGCAACTTCACCGGGATGAAGGGCCGGGTGGCCATCTACGAAGTCATGCCGGTGACCACCGAGATCCGCGACTTGATCTTGCGTAACGCGACCACCAACGAGATCCAGGACGCCGCCTGCTCGCAGGGCATGAAGACCCTCCGCCAGAACGCGCTGCAGAAGGTGATCGACGGCGTGACGACGGTGGAGGAAGTCCTGCGGGTGACGCTAGGAACCTAGGGCGGGCTCAGGCGGCGCCGGCGGTACGCCAGGTGCCGCGCAGGCGATCCACCGCGCGGCCGAGGGCGGCGCGGACCACCTCGACGTTCACGTTGCGGTCGGCCACCAGGGTGACGTAGCCGACCGGGCTGCCCCCCACGAAGACGGTGCCGTCGTCCGCCGAGAACAGCGCGGTCCGGAATGCGCCGCGATCGAGGCGCGTGGCCCCCAGCTCCAGCTCTCGTCCCAGGGTCGCCGCGAGTGCGGCGAGGGCCTCGACCGGGAAGCGTGGCGGCAGCTCGGAGGTGATCACGAGCCCGTCCGGGGTCACGATGAGCCCGCCCCGGACCCCGTCGAGCCGGATCAGCTCGAAGAGCGTCTCGCGGAACGCCTGCGCCCGCGAGGGCCGCGGGACGGCGCCGCCCACGTCGCGGGGCGCGCTCGAATCGGCGGGAGTCTGGGAGTCGGCCACGACTCAGCTCTTGATGTTGAGGTCGGTCCACAGCCGGCCCAGCTGCACGAGCCCGGCGCCGACCTCGATCTCGCGGGGCAGCGCGACTCCGAGGATGACCCCGCCGTCGCTCCGCATGAACATCATCTCCGATGAGCCCTCGACGACGCCGCGGCGCAGCGCCCCCAGGCCCGCGCGCGCGAGGGTCGCGGAGGCGATGCGATAGACCTGGGTCATGTGGAGCGTCAGCTGCCGCTGCCGGTCCTCGCTGCCCTGCGCGAACACCATGGTTCCGTCCGCGTGGGTGAGGATCAGATCGTGCGCGCCCGGAGGCAGGCGGAGCCGCTCGGTGTTGATCGCCCCGACGGCGCTCGGCGTCGCCACCGCGGGCGCGGACCACGTCGCGACCATCTCCTGCAGCGCCTTCGCTTCCGGGAAGTCGGGGAAGTACTGGATCGCCCGATCGAGGAAAGGCCGGCACCCCTCGATGTCGCCCTCTTCCAGCGCGATGCGAGCGAGGCCGAAGAGGGCCCGCGGGTGGTACGGGTCGAGGGAGAGCACCCGCCGGAACGATGTCTTCGCCGCCGGCATCTCGCGGAACACCACGTGGAGGTAGGCGTCCAGCAAGTGCCCGACCGCGATGTTAGGGGAGACCCTCAAGCCCTCGGCGATCAGATCGGCCGCCTCTTCGTAGCGGCCCTCGTGCCGGTACTGGTCGGCCAGGCGGAACATCGTTGCCGCAGAACGCGGCTTGACGAGCCCGGTGAGACCGCTCCAGGTGCGCTCGAGGAACGTGGCTATACCCACGCGCCGACCTCCCTCGTCCAGGGGTTGCCCAGCCTGGAGATCATCGTTGTCGCCATCATAGCATGCACCCCCCGAGGGGGTTCCAAACTCCGGGGGGTCCCGTCCCGCCGATGCTATAACTGCTCGCGGCGACACCATGCGCCCACGCCTCGATGCGAGATCCCTGGCCGCCGTCCTGCCCGCGACCATCCTCGTGCTGGTCCTGGTGGCCGCCGCTGGCCTCTTCGTGGCCGATGGTGCTCGCGTCATCCGCTTTCCGTACCCGATGGACTACGGCGAGGGGCCCCTGCTGGATCAGACGCTGCGCCTGGGCCGTCTCGAAGGTATCTATCGCCCGAGCCCGACCTCGTCCCCGTACACGATCAGCAACTACCCTCCGGTCTATCCGCTCGTGCTCAGTCCGCTCGGCCGACTGCTGGGCCCCGCGTACTGGTACGGGCGCCTGCTCTCGTGGGTCAGCATCGCCGCCGCGGCGGTCTTCGTCGGCCTCGTCCTGCACGCCCTCACGGGTGATCGGGCGGCCGCCGTCATCGGCGCGCTCTCACTGCTGGCCCTGCCGCCGGTGTCGTACTGGTCGTCGCTCTTTCGAGTGGACGCGCTGGCGCTCGGCCTGAGCCTGGGCGCGATCTGCGTGATCGTGCGGCGCCCCGCCGGCCGCCTCACGGTGCCGGTGGCGGCGCTCCTTTTGACCGCCGCGATCTACACCCGCCAGTCGTACGGACTGGCCGCGCCGCTCGCGGCCTGTCTCTGGCTCGGTCACGTCACCTCGTGGCGGCGGGCTCTCGCGCTCGCGGGTCTCACCGGAGGACTGGGTGCCGCCCTCTTCCTGGGGCTCGAGCGGGCGACCAACGGCGGCTTCTCGTTCAACATCGTCTCCGCCAACCTGAACGACTACCAGGCGGGGTCGCTCGTCGCGTACCTGACCGACGTCTGGACCTTGATGCCCGTCACCCTGGCCGGGGTCGGTCTGTTCCTCGTGCTGGCGCCCTGGTTCCGGGTGCCGTCGTGGCGGCTGGTCGCGCCGTACCTCCTGGGCGCGGTGGTATCCGGGCTCACCATCGGCAAGGTCGGCTCGAACGTGAACTACCTGATCGAGCTGGGCGCGGGTGTGAGCCTGGCCATCGGCGCCCTCCTCGCCTGGCAGCGGCCGCGGCGGGCGGCTCACGCGACGATCGCCCTCTTGCTGGCGCTCGACCTGGCCCTGGTCGTCCTGGCGTCGCCGTACCGCACCGTCACCCACGTCCGCCTCAAGCAGGGCGACGAGGCGCGCCGTCTGCTCGACGTGGTCCACCGGGCGCCGGGCGAGGTGCTCGCCGACGAGGACATGGGGCTCCTCCCGCTGGACCGCCGGCCGATCGTCTTCCAGCCTTTCGAGATGACCCAGCTCGCGCGGGCGGGCCGCTGGAACCAGCGGCCGTTTCTCGACGAGATCGAGCGCCAGGCCTTCGCGGCGATCCTGATCTACCGGATTCCCGACCTGCCGCTGCACCGGCAACGGTGGACGGACGAGATGCTGACCACCATCGATCGGCGCTACGTCCTCGCGGAGCGGGTCGGCCTCACCGAGGTGTATCGCCCGCGTCCGGGCGGCTGAGCGTCGGGTGTCCCGGCGGGGACCGGCTCAGCGGCCGCGGGCCGGCGGCAGCTCGATGAGCCAGAACTTCTGGTCGCCCTTGATCATCCGCGTGCCCTCGGTGAAGAACGCGGTCATCAGCGCGAGCTTCGCCACGTTCTCCTCGCGCGGGCGCTGCTCGTCCACGATCGGCGAGCGCTCGTAGTCCCCCAGGATGTCGTGCCGCACCAGGAGGTGGGTGATCCCGTCCGCCCGTACGCGCTCCCTGATCTCTTCGACGCGGCTCGCCGCGCGCACGTACCGGGTCAGCGTGTAGTCCTCGAAGATGAAGTCGGAGAAGGCCGGCCGGTCCAGGTGATAGGTGTCGCGTCGCATGTCGATGAGCCACACCGTCGCGGTCGGCGGGAGGTCACGGTTCACGATCTGGTAGTAAGGGTAGTAGTCGAGACGGCGGGTGAGATAGTCCTCCCGCCGCTCGCCCCCGAGCACGACCCGCAGCGGATCGACCTGCAGGAACCAGGCGCAGATGACTGGTAGCCCGAGCGCGGCGCCGGCGACCATGAGGCCCCGGAGTGGTCGGCCGAGAGCCGACGCGAGGCCGGTACCGGCCACCGCGATGGCGACGGCCAGGCCGGCCGTCGCGGGCAGCAGGTAGCGGAGCTGCTGGCTCGAGAAGAGCCAGAAGACGAAGAGGCTGGCCGACACCAGAACCGCCAGCCGCAGCTCGACATCGAGACGGCGCCGCCACAGGGCCCACGCGAGCAGGGGGAGCGCGAGGACGAAAACGATGCCGAGCACGCCGTCGTAGAACGCGGGCTGGTCCGGCTGGGCCGACACCGCGAGGCGGATGGGCGACCACAGGTAGTCGAGCGGGCCCTGGGCGTCTCCATAGAGGGAGAACAGGGTCTCGTAGAGTCGCGAGCGCTCGAGGTCCCAGCCGGGGGCCTGAGCCGGCCAGATCCCGAGATAGAACGGGAAGAGCGGGCTCCCGGTACGGATCCAGTTCCGCACGTACCACGGCGCGGCGAGGGCCACGCCCAGGGTGAGCGCGCCGACCACCGCCGCCGCGGTGCCGGCCGTGTCCGGGCGGGGGCTGTCGC
>DASZJM010000087.1:0-2872 GCA_035948165.1 Candidatus Methylomirabilota bacterium | reverse complement strand
CGCCGCGTCGAGCGCGGCCTGCACGATGTGCTGGTAGCCGGTGCAGCGGCAGAGGTTGCCGGAGAGCGCCTCGCGGATCTCGGCCTCCGACGGCGCGGGGTGCTCGCGCAGGTAGGCGGTCAGCGTCATCAAGATGCCGGGGGTGCAGAAGCCGCACTGGAGCGCGTGGCGCGCGCGGAAGGCCTCCTGCAGCGGGTGCAGTCCCGCGCCGTCCCCGGCCAAGCCCTCGACGGTGTCCACCCGGCAGCCGTCGACCTGCACCGCGAAGACGAGGCAGGCGCGGGTGGGCTCGCCGTCGAGCAGCACGGTGCAGGCCCCGCACGCCCCGTGCTCGCAGCCGAGATGCGTGCCGGTGAGCCCCCACTCCTCGCGCAGCAGGTCGGCCAGGAGCAGACGCGGGATCACCCGCGCCCGGCGCTCCACGCCGTTGACGACCGCGGCGACGTGATGGGCGATCGAGTCGCCCCGCGCGGTCACGCCGCCTCCGCCCGCGCGGCGGCGCGGCCGAGCGCCTGCGCGGCGAGCCCGGCCGCGACGCGGCGCCGGTACTCGGGCGTCGCATGCAGGTCGCCGCGTGCGTCGATCTCGTCGGCGCCGGCGCGCCCCGCCTCGGCCAGCCGCCGCGGGTCCGGGCGCTCGCCGATCAGCCCGGCGGTGGCGCGCGCCAAGAGGGGGACGTCGCCCGCGCCGAAAATCACGAGCCGCGCGTCCCGGCACGCGCCGGCCGCGTCCAGCGAGAGCACCGCGCACGCGCCGGCCAGCGCGAAGTCGCCGTGGCGGCGCGCGACCTCGGCGAAGCCGTGGCCGGTGCGCGGCGCGGGCGGCCCGGGCAGCTCGATCTCGGCCAGCAGCTCGTCGGGCTCGAGCGCGGTGGCGAGGAGGCCGCGGAAGAAGTCCGCCGCGCGCACCTGACGCGACGCGCGGGCGCTCCGGAGATGGAAGACCGCGTCGAGCGCGATCATGCACGCGGGCAGCTCCGCCGCGGGGTCGGCGTGGGCCAGACTGCCGCCGATGGTCCCGCGCGCCCGCGTCTGCAGGTGGCCGATGAGCGGGGCGGCCTCGGCGAGGAGCGGCGCGGCCGTGGCCATGCGCGCGTCAAGCTCGAGCGCGTGCTGGCGGACGAGCGCGCCCAGGCGCAGGCGCCCCGCCTCCACGCGCGACGCGCCCAGCGCGACCACGCGGTTCAGGTCGATCACCACCGCGGGGCGCGCCAGCCGCATGTTCATCATCGGCACCAGGCTCTGGCCGCCGGCCAGGAGCTTGGCCTCCTCGCCGTGGCGCGCGAGGAGATCGAGGGCCTCGTCCACCGTGCGCGGCGCGAAGTAGTCGAAGGGGGCGGGGCGCACGCGATCCCGGCTAGACCTTCCCGAGCTTCGGGTGATCGAACAGCGGCAGGTTCACGCCCCACGGGGCCATGCGCGCGCGGATTTTCTTGATGAACTGCGGCACGATGCGCATCTCGTCTTCCGGAGTCGTGCCGCCGAGCCCGGCCTCGCACGCCACCCGGTCGGCGTCGATCTCGAGGGGCGTCGCGCTGCCGCCCTCGATGGCCAGCCACAGGTTGCGATAGCCGTTGAATTCGACGTTCTGGATCATCTGGGTCGTGGCGCGCTCGATGTTCTTGACCGTCTCCGGCGTGAAGCTCGGGGCCCACGCGTCGAGGCACTGCCAGCCGAAGGCGATGTGGCGCACCTCGTCGCGCAGGATCAGCTCCATGAGGCGGCGCACCGCCGGGTTGGTGGCCTTGTGCACGGTGGCCTTGAACGCGTCGATGAGGATCTCCTCCGCCGCGCAGACCAGGCTCGCGAAGATGCCCTCGAGCGAGGTGTCGGGATCGAAGGCCATCCGCCGCACCCCGTGGGTCCCGACCGCGCTCACCGTCGGCGGGTTCTGCGGCTGCGGGAAGTAGCCGCCCAGGCGCTCGGCCATGAGCCACGAGGCCTCGGCGTGACGGCCCTCCTCCTGGGTGCGCATGGTGAAGAAGAAGCGCAGGTCGGGCAGCCGGTTCTCGAGGCAGAAGCGCAGCAGCAGCGCCGGGCTCTCCGAGATCGCGCCGTACTCGCCCCACGTCCGCCGGCTCCAGTGCAGGCGGGCGGCCATGATCTGCGCCTCGGGGTAGCGCTCCGGGTGCAGCTCCTCCCACGGAATATCCAGCTCCGGATCCCACTCGAGTGTCTTGGCGCGCTGCCACAGCTCCCAGACGTCGGGCATGGCGGGGGCGAGCTCGAGGGGATAGCGGGTCTCGGCGAGATAGGCGCTCATGCGGGATTCCTCCTGGACGGGACGGTCGAGCGGGGCCTCATGCGCGGCCGAGCTCGGGATGATCGACGGGAGCCAGCGTGACGTCCCACGTGGCGAGGCGCTCCCGCACCTGGGCGAGGGTGGCGCGCACCACCGACTTCTCCTGGGCCACGGTGGAGGCGCCCAGGCCGTGCTCGGCGGTGAGCGCCTCCGCGGCCAGCAGCGGCTCGCGCGCCTCCGCGGGCAAGAGCCACGTGTTCCGGTAGCCGGCGAGGATCACGCGCTCCAGCATATCGCGAACCGCCCCGCCCACGGCGGCGCGGCCGGCCGCGTCGAGGCGGGGGAGCCGGTCGCCGAGCAGCGTCCAGGCGAAGAGCGCGTGGCGCTGCTTGTCGGTGGCCACCAACCTCAAGATCTGCCGCGCGGTCTCGTCGCGGCTGTGCTGCAGGTGGGAGAGACACAGGTTGAGGTCGAGCTGATCGTCGAGGCCGCCGAGCGCGGCGACCACCGCTTCCACCGACACGTCCGGGTCGAGCGCCATCTGGGCGAAGGGCTGGTTGCTGGCGCGCGCCACCGCCGCGGCCGGGGTGGACTCGTAGCCGCCCAGGTGCCGGGCGAAGAGGAAGCAGGC
>DASZJM010000086.1:0-7349 GCA_035948165.1 Candidatus Methylomirabilota bacterium | reverse complement strand
TCCTGCGCGCGAGAAACCGAGGCCCGGCAGGCGGTCGACCGGTTCCGCCTCCGGGCCGTTTTTCTCACGGGCGTTCGTCGGAGGAGGCGCGGCATGGCGCAGTGGGATCAGATCGAGGTCGACGGCTCGCCGATGCGCCTGTACGTGGGCACGCCGAGTCTCGGCCGGGCGTTCCCCGCGGTCATCGTCATCCAGCACGGCCCCGGGGTCGACCGCTTCATCCAGGACCGCGTCGAGACCCTGTCGGAGCACCATGGGTACCTGGCGATCGCGCCCGACCTCTATCATCGCCAGCCCGCCGACGGCGACATGATGACCCGCATCGGGCGGCTCCGTGATCCCGAGGTGATCAACGACGTCAGCGCCGCGGTCAACTACGCCCGCCGCCTCAAGGACACCCAGCTCGGCGACGTGGGGATCATCGGCTTCTGCATGGGCGGGCGCGTCGCCTACCTCATGGCGGCGTCCAAGCCGGTCTTCAAGGCGGCGGCGGTGTTCTACGGGGGCAACATCATGAAGGCGTGGGGCGAGGGGCCGACCCCGTTCGATCTCACGCCCTACGTGCACTGCCCGATCGTCGGCTTCTTCGGCAACGAGGACGCGAACCCCTCGCCCGCCGACGTCGACCGGATCTCGACCCAGCTCGACAAGTACCGCAAGGCCCACGAGTTCCACCGCTTCGACGGCGCCGGGCACGCCTTCCTCAACTTCAACAACTCGGTGACCTATCGGGAGGGCCCCGCGCGCGAGGCGTGGGAGAAGCTGATCCCGTTCCTGCAGCGGCACCTGCAGTCGAGCCGGCAGCCGCGCCAGCGGCTCGCCTAGCCGGGAGCGGTCAGGGCGCCGACAGGCTGGGCGCGGGAGGAACCGTGGCCCGGGCGGGCCGCGGCTCCAGCGGGTAGGTCCGGAGCAGCTCGCGGAAGAGCTGGCACCAGCGACACTCCACGCCGCCGTCCATCGTGGAGCAGGTGCACCGGCCCTCGAACTGGTTGGCGATCGCCGCCGCCTTCGCGCGTAGGTTCATGCCGGCCTCCGTTCTGGTCGGAACGATAGCCCCCCGCCGCGACGCGTGGATGGCACAGGCGTGAAGAATGCGTGACGGCGGGCGGCTAGCGGGCGGGGGAGGCGCCGAAGGCGGCGTGCTCGGCCGTCCAGCGCGCGAGCAGCGCGGGATCGGGCTCCTGGGCGATGCCGGGGACGGTGGACGTCGCCACCTCGCCGGGGCCGCTCAGCACGATCTCCGGCTTGCCGAGGTCGTCGGCGTAGAAGTAGGACGAGGGGAAGATGTCGCCCGGGTAGGTGAAGTTGGGGAGGGTGGCCAGCTCGGCGCAGATCGCCCCGCCCACCGCGCTCTCGAGCATGCCGCCCACCCAGCAGGGGATGCCGTGCTCGGCGCAGCGCGCCTGGATCAGGCGCGACTCGGTGAGACCGCCCACCCGGGCCATCTTGATGTTCACCACCCGGCAGCTCTCGAGCGCGATCGCGGCCTCCACGTGGGCCAGGCTCTGGGCGCTCTCGTCGAGGCAGACCGGCGTCCCGATCTGCCGCTGCAGGGCGGCGTGGTTGACCAGGCTCATCCCGTCGTCGGCGAGCGGCTGCTCGATCATGGCCAGCTTGAAGCGGTCGAGCGAGCGGAAGAGCGCGAAGTCGGCCGGGGAGTAGGCCGCGTTGCAGTCGATGTGGATGGTGAGGTCGGGAAAGGTCGAGCGCACCGCCTCCACCATGAAGAGGTCCCACTCCGGGCGGAACTTGAGCTTCACCCGCGGGAAGCCCGCGTCGACCGCGCCCTGGATCTTGGCCATCAGGTGGCCGAGCGACTCCTGCACCCCGAAGTCGGCCCCCACCGCCACGCGGTCCGCGGTGCCGCCGAGCGCGCGGTGCAGCGGCAGCCCGCGCCGCTTGGCGTCGAGCACCCACCAGGTGATGTCGAGCGCGGCCCGCGCGAACTGGTTGCCCTTGATGAAGGCGAGCCGGTCCAGGATGTCCTGCGCGGTCTCGATGTCCTGGCCCACGATGCGCGGGACCATGTGCTCGCGCAGGGTGTGGAAGGTGCCGAGGGTGTGCTCGGCCGAGTAGCCCGGGATGTACGGGGGGCAGCTCTCGCCCCACGCGTGGTGGCCGCCGCCCTCCATGCGCACCAGGATGGTGTCGGTGAAGTACTGGTCGGCGTACGAGGTCTTCCACACGAAGGCGAGTGGCAGCTTCAGCCAGTAGACGTCGATCCGGTCGATCTTCACGTTGCGCCCTCCTACTTGGCCCGGGCCACGATGAAGAGGCGCCGGAACGGGAACAGGGTGCGGCCATCCGGGCGCGGCGGGTAGGCCTGGGCCACCAGCGCGGCGTACGAGGCCTCGAAGCGGGAGCGCTCGGGCTCGGCGAGGGCATCCAGCAACGGCTTGAGCCAGGTCCCCTTCGTCCACTCCTTGACCGGGTCGCGGCCCTCGAGCACCTGGAGGTACTCGGTCTCCCAGATGTCGAGCGCGGCCGCGCGGGGCCCGAGCACGCCGTAGTAGAAATCCGGATCGGCCACCGGGGCCGGCCGCAGGAGCGGCTCGAGGGTGACGCGCCAGGGGCCGGCCAGGGCCGCCTCGGAGATGGCGGTGTGCGAGCGGGCGCCGAAGTTCCGCGGCATCTGGACCGCGAGCACGCCGCCGGGCGCGAGGCCACCCAGCAGCGCCGGGAAGACGCGCTCGTGGCCGGGCAGCCAGTGGAGCGCGGCATTGGAGTAGATCAGGTCCGCGGGCTCGGCCGGCCGCCAGGTGGCCAGGTCCGCCTGCCGCCAGGCGATGGAGGGCGCGGTGGCGGCGGCCTTGGCGACCATGGCCTCCGAGTCGTCCACGCCCGTGACCCGCGCGTCGGGCCAGCGCTCCTTGATGAGACGAGTCACGTTGCCGGCGCCGGCTCCCAGGTCGTAGATCGCTCCCGGGTGATCGAGGTCGACGCGATTCAACAGATCCACCGCCGGCCGGAGCCGGTGGTCGGCGAACTTGAGGTACTGCGCGGGGTCCCAGGCCATGGCGGAAAGAATACCGCACTCGCGGGGCCGGCCGGGGCGTTGACCCCCTCTGCGTGACCTGGTATACAATCGACCACTCTTGAGCCAGGACACGGAGTCGCGGATCCGGTTCACCGACCCGGGCCTCATCCGGGAGCGCGTGGTCTCCGCACTCCGCGACGCGATCATCGCGGGCCGGCTCAAGCCGGGCGAGCGGATCCGGGAGCGGGAGCTGGTCTCGCTGCTCGGGGTCAGCCGCTCGCCGCTGCGGGAAGCCATCCGCATCCTGGAGACCGAGGGGTTCATCACCTCGCTGGCCCACCGGGGGGCCCGGGTGAGCGAGGTGAGCGCGGTCGATCTGCACGACATGCTGGACGTGCGGATCATGCTGGAGAGCTTCGCGGCCCGGCTGTTCATCGAGCGGCTCGACGAGGCCGCGCTGCGGGCGATGGAGGAGCAGGTGGAGCGATCGCGCGCGCCGGGGTACCGGGTCGATCTGCAGGAGAACTTCGACCTCGGCCTCGAGTTCCACGACCTGCTCGTGGGCGCCTGCGGCAACCGCAAGGTGGTCCAGATGCACGAGAACCTCAAGCGCCACCAGACCCGCTACCAGCACTTCGCGTTCGCCCGCCTCGGTCGCGACCTGCGCGCCCTCGACGAGCACGCGGAGATGGTGACCATGCTGCGGGCGCGCGACCTGGGCGCGGTCGAGCGCCTGATGCGGGCCCACCTGCTGCGCTTCCACGACTACCTCGCGCCGCTCCTGCCGGTGGCCGCGCCCCTCGACGCGGAGCCGCGATGAGCCACGAGCTGCCAAGATGAGCCACGAGCTGCCAAGATGAGCCACGAGATGCCAAGATGAGCCACGAGATGGTAGTCCGCGGGGGCACGGTGGTCACCGCCACCGAGTCGGTGCGGGCCGACGTGGGCGTCGACGGCGGACGGGTCACCGCGCTGGCCCCGTCGCTCCCCGCCGGGCGGCGCGAGATCGACGCGGCGGGGCTGCTGGTCCTGCCCGGCGGCGTGGACGTGCACACCCACCTCGACGCGGAGGTGGGCGGGATGCGGAGCATCGACGACTTCGAGTCGGGCACCGCGGCCGCGGCGTGCGGCGGGGTCACCACCATCTGCGACTACGCCTGGCAGGCCCGCGGCCAGTCGCTGACCGCGGCGCTCGAGGCGTGGAAGACCAAGGCGGTGGGGCGCGCCCACGTCGACTACGGTTTCCACGTCATCGTCAGCGACGCGAGCGATCGGACCCTCGCCGAGATCCCGCGCCTGGTCGACATCGGCTACCCGAGCCTCAAGGTGTTCATGATCAACGAGTTCGGGATCGGCGACCAGGCGATCATGCGGGTGCTCGACGCGGCCCGGAAGGTCGGCGTCGTGGTCAACGTGCACGCCGAGAACGGCGACATGCTCGACCACTGCACGCGCAACCTGCTCGCGGCCGGCCACCGCGACCCGCGCTACTATGCCGCGAGCCGCCCGACGATCGCGGAGGCGGAGGCTACCCGCCGCGCCATCGACTACGCGGCGCTGGTCGACGCCGAGATCTACATCGTGCACCTCTCGTGCGCCGACGCGCTCGAGGCGGTGAGCGCGGCGCGGCGGCGCGGGGTGCGGGTGTGGGCCGAGACGCGCCCCATCTACCTGGCGCTGACCGAGGAGCGCTACGCGGTGGGCGGGGCGGAGGCGGCCAAGTTCGTGGGCGCGCCGCCGCTGCGCACCGCGCGCGACCAGGCCGCCCTCTGGGAGGGCCTGCGCTCGGGCGACATCCAGGCCATCGGCAGCGACAACACCTCGTGGACCGTCGAGCAGAAGGCGGCGGGGGCGGAGGACTTCACCCGGGTGCCGTACGGGGTGCCCGGGCTCGAGACCGAGATGCCGGTGATCTACTCGGAGGGCGTGGGGCACGATCGCATCTCGCTCCAGACCTTCGTGGCCGCGTTCTCGACCAACCCGGCCCGCATCTTCGGGCTCTATCCGCAGAAGGGAACGATCGCGGTGGGCAGCGACGCCGACATGGTGCTCTTCGATCCGGCCGGGCGGGGCGTGGTCGACGAGCGGCAGCTCCACTCGCGGGCCGGTTACGATCCGTTCAACGGCTTCGCCCTGCGCGGGATGCCGGTCTTGACCCTGTCGCGCGGCGACGTGGTGGCGCGCCGGGGCCGGCTCGAGAGCCAGGCCGGGCGCGGGCGCCATCTGCTCCGCCGTCGGACGAGCACGGGCGCCTGAGCGCGCCCGGACACTGCAGTGCACCGCTGCGCGTGACGAAGGGAGACCGGGAGATGAGGTACTGGGCGGGAGTGCTTCTGGCGGCACTGGTGGCGGCGACGGTGGGAATCGGGACGGCGGGGCCCGCGCAGGCGGCCTGCGAGCCCGACAAGGTGGCGACGAAGTATCCCGGGCTGGCTGGCAAGACGCTGAAGGTCGGGCTCGATCCGACCCTGCCGCCGATCATGTACCGCGATCCGAACAACCCGAGCAAGATCATCGGCCAGGATCCGGACATGGTCGAGGCGGCCATGAAGTGCCTCGGGCTCAAGTACGAGCTGGTGGGCCTCGACTTCGGCACCCTGGTCCCCACGCTCCAGGCCGGGCAGATCCAGCTGATCTGGTCGAACATCTACTACACGCCCGCGCGGGCCCAGGCCGCCGACTTCGTGAACTACGCCACCACCGGCACCGCGGGCATCGTCAAGAAGGGCAACCCCAAGAACATCAAGACCATCGAGGACGTGTGCGGCAAGCGCGCCGCCCCGATCCTGGGCACCGTCGAGGACAAGGGCTTCCAGGACGCGAGCGCCAAGTGCGTGGCCGCGGGCAAGCCCGCCATCGAGATCACCCCGTACCCGAACGCGCCCGCCACCTCGCGGGCGCTCGAGAACGACCGCGCCGACGTCTCGATGTACGACGTGGTCCTGGTCGACCAGGTGGTGCGGAGCAACCCGGACAAGTTCGAGCGGGCCTACTACTTCCGCAGCGGCATCAAGATCGGGGTCGCGGTGAAGAAGGGCAACGACGAGCTGGTGAACGCGGTCAAGGACGCGATCACCGAGCTGCAGGCCAACGGCACCCAGAAGGCGCTCATGCAGAAGAACGGGATCGACCCGACCCTGGCGATCCCGGTCGAGGTCGGCCGCTAGCGCGGTCCCCGCGCGACCGGCCGGCCGAGCGAGAGTCCGGGGGGCATGGAGGCGTTCCTCCAGTACCTGACCTTCCCCTTCCTGCTGGAGGGGATGTGGCTCACCCTTCGGATCTTCCTGGCCTCGATGGCGGGAGGGCTCACGCTCGGCCTGCTGGTCGCGCTGATGCGGCTGTCACCCTACCGGCTGCTCTCCGGTCTCGCGTGGATCTACGTGTGGCTGATCCGGGGCACGCCGGTCCTGCTCCAGCTCGTGTTCCTGTTCGACGCGCTGCCCTACATCGGGATCGTGATGCCTCCGGTGACCACCGCGATCATCGGCTTCTCGCTCAACGAGGCCGCCTTCGCGGGCGAGATCATCCGCGGCGGTATCCTGTCGGTGAGCCGCAACCAGACTCTGGCCGCCGCCTCGCTCGGCATGGGCTCCCTGCTCACCCTGCGCCGCATCGTGCTCCCGCAGGCGATGCGGGCGATCCTGCCCGCGGTGGGCAACGACGCGATCAGCGTGCTCAAGGGCACCTCGCTCGCCTCGGTCATCGCGGTCAACGAGCTGACCCTGCGCAGCCAGCAGATCGTGGCCCAGAACTTCAAGTTCTTCCCGGTGTTCGCGGCGGCGGGCGTGATGTACCTCACCGTCACCACCTTGATCGCGGCGATCCAGTTCGTGCTCGAGCGCCGAGTGAGCCCCGACGTGGATCGGAGCCGGAAGCCGCGGAGCCAGACCGCGCTCGGCCGCTTCTTCGGCTTCCGCTGGCGCCTCCCGGAGGCGGAGCCGGCGGCCGCGGCGGCGGAGACGACCGCCGGCCGCGCCGCGGTCGCGTCGCCGGCCGCGCGCGTCGACCTGGTCGAGCTGGTGGGCGGCCGGGCCGCCCGCACCGGCGCCGACGCGGCGGGGCCGTTCGTGCGCTGCGCCGACGTGTGGAAGTCGTACGGGCACCGCGCGATCCTGCAGGGGGTGAACTTCACGGTGCATCGCGGCGACGTGGTCACCCTGATGGGGCCGAGCGGCTCGGGCAAGAGCACGCTGCTCCGGATGATCGCCCACCTCGAGCCGATGGATCGCGGGGAGATCACGGTGGACGGGGCCCACGTGGGCTACGAGCGGGTGGACGGCGCGCTCCGTCCCTCCCGTCACGTGGCGCGCGAGCGGGCGCGCGCGCGCATCGGCATGGTGTTCCAGCAGTTCAACCTCTTCGAGCACCTGAC
>DASZJM010000085.1:0-2873 GCA_035948165.1 Candidatus Methylomirabilota bacterium | reverse complement strand
CCACCGCGAGGACGCCGAGGGCGGCGAGCGACATGACGTTGCGGGAGAGCCGCCGCCACAGGAGCGCGGCGGCGCTGCGCCGCGCGGGCGCCTCGTCAGCGGAGGCGTATGCGAGGGTCGACAAGACCGTAGACGAGGTCGACGGCGAGATTGACGAAGACGTAGACGACGCCGACGAAGAGCACGAAGCTCTGGATGGGCCCCGAGTCCTTCGACATCATGGCGCTGACCGCGTAGTTGCCGATGCCCGGCCACGCGAAGACGGACTCCACCACCACGTTGCCGGCCATCAGGAAGCCGAAGACGACCCCGAGCAGGGTGATCACCGGGATCATGCAGTTGCGGAGCGCGTCGCCGTAGACGACGGTGCGCCGGGGCAGCCCCGCCGCCCACGCCGCCTTGATGTAGTCCGACTCGAGCACCTCCAGCATCGTGGCCCGCACCATGCGCGTGAGCGGCGCCATCACCGAGAAGCCGAGCACCAGCGCGGGCAGCACCAGCTGGTGAAGGGCGGAGGCGAGCGCCCGGCCGTCCAGCACCAGCACCGCGTCGACGGTCAGGAGCCCGGTGACCCGCGGCGGCGGCGTGATGCCGGTGGCCAAGCGGCCCAGCGGCGGCGGCGCGACGCCGAGCGCGTAGAAGAACACGTAGAGCGCGAGCAGCCCGGTCCAGAAGGTGGGCATGGCCACCCCGCCCACCCCGACGAGCCGGCTCACGTGATCGAGCCAGCCGTCGCGGCGGACCGCGGCCACCACCCCGAGCGGGATGCCGACCGCGAGGGCCACCAGGAGCGCGGCCAGGGTCAGCTCGAGGGTCGCGGGCACGCGCTGCAGGAGGTCCTCGAGCACGGGCCGCCCGGTGGTGTGGCTCTCGCCGAGGTCTCCGTGCGCCAGGCCCCGCAGGTACCGCCAGTACTGCACCGCCATGGGCTGGTCGAGGCCCATGCGTCGCTCCATCTCCGCGATGTGCTGCGGCGTCGCGAGCGGCCCCGCCTTGACGAGGGCCGGGTTACCCGGCAGCACGTAGGTGAGCACGAAGGTCACGAGCGTCACGCCGAGCAGCGTCGGCAGGACGAGCAGGACCCGCGTGCCGATGTAGCCGAGCACGCGGCCGCTTACTCGGGCCCGCCCTGGTCCGGCCGCTTCCCGGTCCGGCCCGACGAGAAGTGTGCGTGGATCATCTTCCACCCGCCGGGGCCGCGCAGGCAGGCCATGGTGGCGCGGATGTAGGGCTTCTCGGTGAGGAAGGTGGGCTCCTCGCGCTGGCCGATCCACTTCCAGTAGCGGCCGACCCGGTCGTCGGTGATGAGCGCCATGTCCCCGCGCACCGTGATGCGGATCGTCCCGCAGCCGCCCGGCTTCACGAGCTGCAGCCGGGTGCGGTAGTGGTCCCAGATGTGGAGCCAGTCGTCGATCCCGTAGTAGGCGTGGCCGTTGGTGTTGAAGTAGGCGTGGCGCGCGTCGGGCTCCCAGACCTTGCGGAGCGCGTCGTTGTCGAGCCCGTCGTTGGCGAGACGGAGGTCGTAGTAGAGCCGGAGCAGCGCGTCGTGGTCGGCGGGGGTACCGCCGTCGAAGACGGTCGGGTGGTCGGACTCGTATCCCTTGGGCGCCTCGATCATGGGGTCTCTCTCAGGTCCGCTTGAAGCCGTAGTACCGCTCGAAGGTATCCCACCGCTTCTCGATGCCGACCAGATCGCTGGTGCCGACCCGGGTCCAGTTCTCGTACCACAGCAGGCCCCAGACCGCGTCGTCGAGCACGAGCTTCTGGATGTCGCGCGAGGCGGCGGCCCGCTTGTCGCGGTTCGTCTCGTGCATGTTCTCGTCGATCAGCTTGTCCACCGCCGGGTTCGAGTAGGCGCTCAGGTTCGTGAACTTCGACTTGGAGTTGAACAGGAACGTGAGGTGGTAGAAGGGATCGTTGATCCAGGACTGCCAGGCCTCGATCGAGAGCTGGTGGTCTCCCTTGGTGGCGAGCTGGCGGAAGGTGGCGTCGGTCTCCTTGACGATGTTCACCTTGAAGCCGATCTGCTCCAGCTCGCGCTGCAGCCACACCGAGGCCTGCTCATGCGTCGGCCAGCCCACCCGGACCGCCAAGTCCACCGGGATCGGGGCCTTGTCCATCCCCGCTTCCTTCATCAAGGCCTTCGCCTTGGCGATGTCGTACTTGTAGGGCGAGTAGTCCCCCAGGTAGGACGGGGTGAGGTTCGGCACCGGGCTCTTCATCTGCACGCCGTATCCGAACAGAACGTTGGGCAGGATCGCCTGGATCGGGATCGCGTAGTTCACCGCCTGCCGGACCAGCTTGTTGTCGAAGGGCGGCTTCTTCTGGTTCATGCAGAGGTAGTGGCAGGTGGTGTCCGGCACGCTGAACACCTTGAGGCCGGGCTCGCCCTCGAGCGCCTTCACGTTCTTCGGGCTGAGGCCGGGACGACCCGCCACCAGGTCGACCGCCTTGCGCTTGAGCAGCAGCACCCGGTCGGCCTCGTTGGGCACCAGCTTCAGGATCACCCGCTCGAAGTAGGGCTTGGACCGCCAGTACCCCGGGGTGGCCTCCATCACGATCTCGACGCCCGGCTCGTTCTTCACGAGCCGGTAGGGCCCGATCGAGGCGTTGTTGCGCTTGAGCCACTCGGTGGCCCAAGGGTCGTCCTTCGTCGCGTTGGCCTTGACCAGCTCCGGGTCCAGGATCGCGTTGTTGGACAGGGTCACGGTGTCGATGCCCATCGGGCTCGTCGCCTTCATGGCGATGGCGAAGGTGTAGTCGTCGCGCACCACGAACTGCTCGGGCGCGCTCACCTGGATCAGGGTGGGGAAGATCAGCTTCATGTAGCCGGGCGACAAGAGCCCGCGGTCGAACGAGTACTTGAAGGCGTG
>DASZJM010000084.1:0-2641 GCA_035948165.1 Candidatus Methylomirabilota bacterium | reverse complement strand
CACGTCGGCCCTCGCTCCGGCGGCCGTCGCCGCGCTGCTACACTCCGCGGCGGCCACGATCCAGGCGGAGCTGTCCGCCCTCCCCGACCCGGCTCTGACGTTCCACCCGGCGCCCGGCGAGTGGTGCGTGAAGGAGGTGCTGGGCCACCTGATCGAGAGCGAGACGCGCGGCTTCGCCGGACGCATCCGGTTCATCCTGGCCGCGGGCGACCGGGCGGGCGAGGGGCTTGCGCTCGAGGGGTGGGATCAGGAGATCGTGGCGCGTGAGCGGAACGACTGTGCCCGCGACGGGGCCGCGCTGGTCGCCGAGTTCGCCAGGATGCGCGCGGAGAGCGCGAAGCTGGCCGCCGGCCTCACCGCCGCCGATCTCTCGCGGGGCGGCCGCCATCGGGTGGGCTTGCTCACGGTGCGCGACCTGCTGCATGAGTGGGTGCACCACGACCGGAACCACATCCGGCAGATGCTGGCCAACGTGCAGGCCTACGCGTGGCCGCACATGGGCAACGCGCAGCGGTTCTCGGCGACCTAGCCGCGCGGGTCTAGCGCTTCCCGCCGCCGATCGCGCGGCCGGCCTGCGCGACCGCGGCCTCGTCGATCGTGCCCGCGCCCGGGATCACCGGCACCGGCCCGTCCATCAGGTGCGGGTAGCGCAGCCCGGTGGCGGTGTTGAAGACCACCACCCGTGACGTCGGCCCGAGCTGGCCCTCGCGCACCATGCGGCGCACCGCCGCGATGGTCGCCGCGCCTTCCGGCGAGAGGAAGAGCCCCTCGTGCCGGTCGACCCAGCGCATCGCCTCGAGGCTCTCCGCGTCGGGGACGCCCACCGCCCAGCCCTTGGTGGCGCGCAGCGCGCGCAGGGTCACGTGATCGGCGAACGGCTTCACCACCATGATGCCGGGCGCGATGGTGTCCACGTGCCGCGCGCCGACACATTCGTCGGCGCCCTCGTGGAAGGCCTTCACGAGCGCGCCGCCCTCCACCTGCACCGAGACCAGCCGCGGCCGCTCGGAGCCGATCCACCCGAGCTCCTGCAGCTCGTCGAAGCCCTTCCACATGCCGATGATCCCGACCCCGCCGCCGGTGGGATACAGGATGGCGTCCGGGGTCTGCCAGCCGAGCTGCTCGGCGATCTCGAGCCCCATCGTCTTCTTGCCCTCGAAGCGATAGGGCTCGCGGCCGGCCCCGGCGAGGAGCCAGCCGTGGCGCGCGGACGCCTCCCCCATCATGCGGAACACGTCGCCGACGGTGCCGTCGACGCGGTAGACGTGCGCGCCGTTGGTCAGGCTGCCCTTCCAGCCGAGGTCGGGGCAGGAGACCGGAAGCGCGGTGTGGATCTCCACGCCCGCGCGCGCCCCGTAGGCGGCCCACGCGTGCCCGCCGCTGCCCACGGTGGGCTGGGCGAAGCGGGTGACCCCGAGCTCCTTCCAGCGCGAGATCGACGCGGAGGCGCCGCGCGCCTTGAAGGTGCCGGTGGGGTTCACGCCCTCGTCCTTCACCCAGAGCTCGCCGACCCCGACCTCGCGCGCCGCCTTCGCCACCGGGATCATCGGGGTGAAGCCTTCGCCCATGGTCACGATCGACGCCTCGTCGCGCACCGGCAGGAGCTCGCGGTAGCGCCACATGGTGGGCGGGCGCCGCGCGATGTCGTCCGGGGTGACCGCCTTGCGCACGCCGGCCAGGTCGTAGCGGGCGAGCAGCGTGCTGCCGCAGTCGCAGAGGGCCCGCGCGGTGTCGCCCTCGTAGTAGGCGGCGCAGCGGCTGCATTCGAGGCCGGCCAGGAACCCGCTCATGGCGTCTCTCCTTGTGGGGCGCGGCTCATCCCGCGATCCCGGCCACGCAGCCGCGGCTCGAGCAGGTCGCGGGCGCCGTCGCCCAGGACGTTCATGCATAGCACGACGATCATGATGGCGAGCCCGGGAAAGGTGGCCAGCCACCAGCCGTTGATCAGGTACTCCTTGCCGTCGGCCAGCGCGAGGCCCCAGCTCGGCGTGGGCGGCGGCACCCCGAGCCCGAGGAAGCTCAGGGTGGACTCCAGCACGATGAGCCGGCCGATCTCGGTGGTCATGATCACGAGCGCGTAGGACAGCACGTTGGGGAGCACGTGGCGCAGGAGGATCCACCACGCCGGGCAGCCGAGACCGCGCGCGGCCTGGATGAACTCGGTCTCGCGCAGGCTCAGGGTCTGCCCGCGCACCACCCGCGCGTAGGTCACCCAGCCGCTCAGCGCCAGGATGATCAGGAGGTTGGGCAGGCTCGGGCCCAGCACCGCGATGACCGTGATCGCGAAGAGGAGGAACGGGAAGGCGAGCTGCACGTCGATGAGCTTGGCCACCACCGAGTCCGCCCGGCCGCGGAAGTAGCCGCCCAGCATGCCGAGGGTGAGGCCGATGGTGCCGCCGATGAGGGACGACACCACGCCCACCAGGAGCGAGACGCGGGCCCCGAATATGATGCGGCTCAGGATGTCGCGCCCGAGCTGATCGGTGCCGAGCAGGTGGCGCGCGCTGCCCGCCGCGGTCCACGCGGGCGGCTGCAGGCGCGCGGAGAGATCGCCCCGGGTCGGGTCGTAGGGGGCGAGCTGGGGGGCCAGCGCCGCGCACACCACCGCGGCCGCGACCGGGGCGACGGCCAGGAGCAGGAG
>DASZJM010000083.1:0-4520 GCA_035948165.1 Candidatus Methylomirabilota bacterium | reverse complement strand
CACGTTCTGGCCGATGCTCAGCAGGCTGTTGGTGGCCTCGATGATCGGCCCCGCCGGCGAGTCGGTGAGGCCGCGCGAGAGCGAGTAGAAGCTGCCGGGCTGGGTGACGGTCTGGCCGCTGAAGGTGAAGCGCGCGGGGGCGGCGGCACCGCCCGCCGCGGGCTGGGCGGACGCGCTCGCGAGCGAGGGAATGACCGGCGCGTCCGCGATGCCCGGCGTGGTGGCGCCGCTCTGCGGAGTGTACGGTGCGCCGCCGTCACCGCCCGCGCCGGCGCCGACCGCACCCGGAGCCAGGAACTCGGCGACCGCGATCGCCTTCGCCTGCTCACGGGCGGTCACGCTCTGGATGAACTCGCTCGGCCCTTCCGCGATCTGCGGCGCGGCGTGGAGCCCCACGAACACCTGCTCCGCCGCGGGGCGCGAGAGGGGAGCGAGGGTCGACGGGTCGCTCCCGGTGCGGCTCCAGGTCTCCATCGTGCCCACCTGCGCCGGCGGGGCGCCCGGGTTCTTGGGGTCCGACACCTCGACCAGGCCGTGGAGCACGTGGACTTTGGTGGTGTAGCGCGGAGCGCCGCTCGATCCGCCCGGCTCGGGGATCAGCTCCACCACCAGCACCGTACCCCGGATCGCCGCGATCGCGTTCGGGGTGCGGATCTCGATGACCTCGCCGGGGCGCATCCGCTGGCGCAGGACTCCCATCGCGATCTTGCCGGACGACAGGTCGACGACGGAGCGCCCGGTGGCCTCGGTGACGGTGAGGGTGGAGAGCTCGCGAACCGTGACGAGCGCCTTGCCGCCCAGCAGCACGCGAACCACCGATTGCTCGGCGGTCGAGATCCGGTCGCGGAGGAAGACGTCGTCCTTGAAGCGCAGCGGCTGCGGGTGCGCGAGCGAGACTCGCGCCACCGTGGCGTTGCCGGCCAGCGTGGTCACGACTCCCACGTTGCGGCTCGAGTCGCCGCCGGTCTGCGCCGAGGCCAGCGCGGGGCAGACGGCCAGGACGAGCAGGACCGCAACGATTTGCTTCATGCCTCTCATCGACTCGCCTCCGTGCACGGGTTGCGCGGTCGCATTGACGCGGCGCCTCGCATGTGAAGTAGCAAGCCGGTTGCCACCAGGAGTGCCGATGGGGTGCCGCGGAAAGGCTTGAAAGCTGAGGGCCGGTGGGGCTCTGGGCCACGGTCGCGCCACAAAACATGACGGGGCCCCGGACGGTTTTTGTCCGGAGCCCGCGTCTTGCCGCGCCGGTCCAGTCGCCGGGTGGGCCCGGCGGCCCCGACGCTACATGCCCTTGATCGTGACCTTCGTCCCCGGGCCGTCCACCCGGATGACCGCGGCGTTCGGCGCGATGTTGAGCGAGCCGAGCCCGCCGTTCTTGATGGCACCCGCGATGGTCACGTTGCTCGCCAGGGCCCCGTTGGTCAGGCTGACCGGAAGGCCGCCGATCGTGGTGCAGGGGCAGAGGCTGTTGGCCACCGACACCAGGTTGCCGCCGGTGCCGCCGAACCCGATCAGCGCGCCGTTGACGTTCAGGAGCGAGCCGCCGCTCAAGCTGACGAGCGGCCCGTTCATCAGCTGCAGCGAGCTGCCGTTGGTGAGGCTGAAGAGGTCGCCCGTCACCCGGAGGAGGCTGCCGCCGGCCAGGTTGAGGGCGGCGCCCTGGGCGACCACCAGACCGCTGCGATCGAGCCTCACGATCGGGCCCAGGGTGGTTACAGTGGCCTGGTACGAGAGTTGGATCGTATCCGTCGCGGTGGTCATCTGCGTGCCGCTGCGCAGGGCGAGGAGGGGAGCGGTCGCCTCGAACAGGGCGTTGTCGATGCGGACGGCCTGATGCGCGGTGATGGTGGCCTGTGATGCATCGAGGAGGGCGCCCTGGGTTTGCAGCGGCTGATCGGTGCCGAGAGTCAGTCCGGTCTGAGCATCGATCGAGGCGTTTACCCCCGCGATCTCGAAGATCGGCAGGGCCATGACGCCCAACCTATGCGTGCCGGCCAGGAGTTGAACGAGCGGATCGGTCGTCGTGCTGATGAGGCTACCGCCCTGGGTAGCGCTCACCAGGCTGAACGCCACCGTCAGATCACTGTTCGTCGCCTGGAGCAACGGGCCCTCAAACCTCGCCCGAGCGCCACAACAGACGACCATTAGCGAATCCAAGGTCTGCGCTGTCCCGGAGAGCCGGAGCAGGGGATCGCTCCCTCTTCGCGTGAGCGTGTCTCCGGATCCAAGAAAGTACAGGGGAGGGTCCGCGATCACCGATACGTCGTCCAAGCCGAGAAAACCAGGATCGTCGCGAAAACCGAGCTCGAGGGTCGTCGACGGCCCTGTCGCCACCTCGGTGAAGCTGAGCGGCGTCCAGCCCCCGGCCGGGATGTTGCGCTGGGAGAAGAACGTCTGCCCGCCCCACGAGGCAGAGAAATCATTGACTAGTCCCCCATCGCTCCGGAGCGCGAACGAGACGATATATGCCTTGCCGGCGGTTGTTTGCAGCGTTTGGGAGAGAAACCCGTCGGAGCCAACCGGACCGAGGGACGCCCCGAAGGTTCCACTGTTCACGAAGAACGAGGAGTTGGTCACACTGGTGAAGCCCGTGTTGTTGGGGAGCCCAGCAGTGCTGAACGCCGGTCTGGTCCAGCCCGTGAAGTCACCGGTCTCGAATCCGCCGTTGATGATCAGCCCCGTTCCCGCCGGGGGGGAAGGTGGGGGGGGCGGGGATCCCGGATTCGAGGTACCTGGACCCGGGAGGCGGCCCGGGACGTTCCCGCTTTCGATTGGCGTGTTGGTGAGTGAGTTGACTGGTGCGCTCGAGGGGGTCGGATTCGGAGTCAGCGGTATGAGAGACGGTGTGACTCCGCCGGTCACGAACTGCGCGACCTGAATGGCCTGGGCAGCTTGGTTCTGGAACACGGCGCTCTGGAAGGTCGCGTCTGGTGAGTTGAATGCCTTCGTGTTCGCCTGCACGTTCACCGCCGCGGTTCGCTCCACCTGAGTGACCGGGCCGGTCTGGCCGTTCTTGGCGCCCTGCCCGGGCGGCAAGGGGTTGGTCGGGCCGCCCGCGAACTGATAGGTGCAGTCGCCGGAATGGCAGATAGCGGTGGTCAGGTTCTGGCCCGCGTCATAGGCCACCGCGAGAATGCTGCCTCGCACCGCGGCCACCGCGTTCGGGGTGCGGATCTCGACGGACTCGCCCGGCCGCATGCGCTGCTTGGCCACCGCGAGCACGACCTTGCCGCTCGGCAGGGTGACGACCGCGCGGCCTGGCTCCTCGCTGATCGTGACCTCGGAGAGCTCGCGCACGGTGAGGATCGCCTTGCCGCCCAGCAGGACTCGCACGAGCGAGTTCTCCTGGGTGCTGATGCGATCGCGCCCGAAGACGTCGTCCTTGAACTTCAGCGAGACTGGAGACGCGAGCGCGGGGCGCGCGACGGTGGCGCGCCCGTCGATCGTGGTGACCACGCCGACGGCGTCCGAGGTTTGCGCGACGGCCGGGGCCGGCTGATTCGCCGCGAGAAGAGCTGCGAGCACTGCGATTGCTGTCCAGCGTGTCATCGTGTTCCGCCTCCGTGCCGTCGTGAAGTCCCTCGGCCCGCGACCGAGAGTGCCTGATTATGCGGGCAGCGTCGGGCCCGCGCAAGGAGAAGCGCGTGCTAGAATCCGCTCGGCGAGACGCGGAGTCGCACCGGGAAGGTCGGTCACGGTCCAGGCGCGGAAAACGCGCACAAGTTGCGCCTCGGCGGCCGGCCACGCGCGAGGTGATATCATCGGAGCCCGAGGAGCCTAGTCAGACCCACTCATGTTCGACATCGGCCTGCAGGAGCTGGTTCTCATCTTCGTGATCGCCCTTCTGGTCTTCGGGCCGAAGAATCTGCCCCAGTTGGGCCGGTCCCTCGGGCGCGCGATGCGCGAGTTCCGCCGGGCCAGCGACGAGTTCCGCTCCACGATCGAGACCAACCTTAAGATCAACGAGCCGGACCCGCTGCCCGAGCCGCCGGTGGCCACGATCCCGGAGCCGGCGCCCCTGGCGGTCGCGGCGGCCGAGGCGCTCCCGGACGCGGTCCCGAGCCCAGGCGACCTACCGGCGATCCCCATCCCCGAGGGCGAGGCCTACGTGGCCCAGCGAGGCGGCAAGCTATTCCACGGCCGGGAGTGCGGCTGGATCCGGCGCATCGGTGAGCCCGACCGGGTCTACTTCAAGCGGATCGCCGAAGCCCGGGAGGCCGGCTTCTCCCCGTGCCCATCCTGTGAGCCCTGGGAGCCTGCCGGTTAGGCTCTTTTTTTTCCTTGTCTAGCTCAACGGATGTTGACTATCATCCTGTTGAGGTTCGGGCAGGAGGAAAGGCCACGGTGACGGAGACCACAGCGAGGGAGACCACGGTGAGGGAAACAAGGTGAGAGAGATGACGGCCCGGCAGCGCGAGGTGCTCGAGTTCATCCGGGCATTCGGGGAGCGGCACGGGGTGCCTCCCACCGTCCGCGAGATCGGAGAGAAGTTCGAGTTCACCGCCCGCGCGGCGTTCGAC
>DASZJM010000082.1:0-4968 GCA_035948165.1 Candidatus Methylomirabilota bacterium | reverse complement strand
GCCCCACAATAGCCCACGCGGGCGCGTCACGACCAGCCCCAGCGCTGTGGTACGGTGAAGCACCCAAGAACACCCACGGAGGTCTCCAGATGGCGGGCCGACTTCGGGACAAGGTGGCGCTGATCACGGGTGCGGCATCGGGCATCGGCGCGGCGACGGCCGTGGTGTTCGCGCAAGAAGGCGCGAAGGTGGCGCTCGTCGACCTGCAGCGGGCAAATCTGGAAACCGTGGCGGCCCAGGTCAAGAGCGCCGGCGGCGAAGCGCTGGTGATGGTGGGCGACGTGACGAGCCGGCCCGACTCGCAACGGTTCGTCGACGAGACGGTGAAGCGATTCGGGCGGGCGGACGTGCTCGTGAACAGCGCCGGGGTGGCCCCCCGGAACGCGCCGGCCGACTGGGACTGGGAGAAGGTCTGGGACTTCGTGATGGCCGTCAACATGAAGGGCACGTATCTCATGTCCCGGGCCGTCGCGGATCAGATGGTGAAACAGGGTGGCGGCTCGATCGTGAACCTGTCCTCGATCTACGGCCTCGTGGGCCGGCCGCGAGAGATCGGGACCGGGCTCGACCCTTACGTGCACAGCAAGGGCGGGGTGGTCCAGCTCACGCGGGACATGGCCGTGCACTTCGCCCGGGAGGGCGTTCGGGTGAACGCCCTGTGCCCCGGGTTCGTGTACACCAACCTCACGAAGGCCCTCACCGACCAGCCCGAGAGCCGGAAGTTCCTGGAAGAGAAGCATCCGATGGGCCGGCTCGGCCAGCCCGACGAGATCGCACGGGCCGCGCTCTTCCTGGCGTCGGACGATGCCTCGTTCGTCACCGGCGCCTGCCTGCCGGTGGACGGGGGCTACACCGCCCAGTGACGTGTCGCGCGACTGGATCGGCCCCACGCTCTGTCCGTGGGGCTGCGCGCGCCAGGGCCCTCACGCCGCGTGCTTCCGCACGAAGTCTCCGATGCGATCGATCGCCTGCTGGCCCTCGTCGAGCATGGAAGCAAACAGGTGCCACACGTGGATCATGTCCTCCGACGCCTCGTAGCTAACCGCCACCCCGGCCTTCCGGGCCCGCTCGGCCAGACGGGAGGCGTCGTCGAGCAGCGTCTCGGCCGTGCCCACTTGAATGAGAAGGGGCGGCAGGCCGGTGAGATCAGCGTAGAGCGGCGCCGCCAGCGGCGTGCGGGGATCCTTGCCCCCTAGATACGCCGCCGCCATCTGCTCGATCCCGGCCTTTTGCACGATTGGATCGACGTCCGCCTTTGTCGTCATCGACCCGCCAATCCCTTCGAGGTCGACCCACGGCGAGAGGCACGCGCCCGCCGCCGGGAGTGTCAACTTCGCATCGCGGATCGCGACGAGCGTCGCCACGGTCAGCCCGCCGCCCGCCGAGTCGCCGGCCACGGCAATTCGCGCCGGCTTCAACCCTTGGCCGAGCATCCAGCGGTAGGCGGCGACCGAGTCGTCGACCGCGGCCGGATGCGGGTGCTCTGGGGCGAGGCGATAGTCGATGACGAGCACTCGCGCCTTGGACGCTCGCGCCAGCCTCGCGGCGAGAGAACGATGCGTATTGATCGAGCCGATCACGTATCCGCCTCCGTGGAGATAGAGAATCGCGCGGCCCACCTCCGCATCCGGCACGCTCACCCATTCGGCCTTGACACCACCCGCGTCGACGGCCTCGCGTTTGATATCGGCATCAACCGGGAACATGCTCGCGATCTCTTCGAACGCCCCACGCGCCTCTTGCACGCTCGCATCAGGCTTGACCGCCGGCTGGGCCCTGAGCATTTGAACGATCGTCTGAAGCTGCTGTTGAGACATGGCCGTTGCCTCCTGGTTGAAGGATGATCGACTCGAGAGCTCTGGGCCGGACAAATCTGCGTCTCAGTGTGCGCCCCCCGCCGGCCTCCAGCAACGTCTCGGGCGAGACGGCCGGGGCGGAAGGTCACCGGGTGATGCGGATTCCGTCGATGAGCCCGTAGTCGAGCGCTTCCCTCGCGTCGAGATAGCGACCGCGCCGCTGGTCCTCGGCGACCTCCTCGGCGGGCTGGCCGGCCTCGGCCGCGAGGCCATCATCGAGCCGGCCAGTGACCAACACGATCCGGCGCTCGAACAGCATCTCCTGCAGCCAGGCCGAGAGCCGGCGCCGACTGGAAGGTTCGTCGGGGATACTGTCCGGCCTTAGCTTCCCCCTTGACAGGCCGTTGTCCGGGCTGTTCCCTGGGACAAGAGCTGTGCCTGGGGCGAGAGCCCTCGGTGACACGCTGGGGGGGCACGACCCTTGGGAACAGGGCCTCATGTCTCCTATGGCGGGAGTAGACGACCATGACCTTGCCATCATGCACGAGCGCGCTGGTGTTGATTGCGGCGCTTGCCCTAGTTTCGGCGCCGTTTGCCCAGGCCGTAGATGTCTGGACCGTTGGCGTCAACAACACTCGCCAGGGCTGGAACAAGTTCGAACCGGTTTTGACGGCCGCGAACGTTCCCAGGCTGAAGAAGATTCGCGAATTCATTGTTGACGAAAAGATCGACGTATCGCCCCTCGTCGTGGCCGACAAGCTCTACGTCTTCACCATGACGAACACGGCTTTTGTCTTCGACGTCAACACCGGGGCCCAGCTCGCCAGACGTCAGCTCGCCGCGCCGTTCGACCCGGCCGACATCGCCAACCCGCCGGGAAAGGGGATGGACCTCCACAACATCTACCGCAACTGGGGAATCACGGCGACTCCCGTGATCGACGTGTCAACGAACACCATCTATGTCCCGACCTTCGGAAAACCCGACGCCAACAGCCAGAACATCGAACGGAACAACATGCTCTGGATACTGGACGGGAACACCCTCGCCGACAAGCAGCCTCCGGTGCAGGTCGCCGGCGATGCCGACAACGGCGGCGGCGGGATTTCCAATGGATTCACGATCCCGTATCAAAAGATGCGGGCCGGCCTAGGACTGTTGACCGACGCCGGTGGCCACAAAGCCGTGGTGATCTCGTTCTCAATCAACGGCGAGAATCCGCGCGGTCCGGGACACGGATTCGTCGTCGCGTACGACGTGCGCGGGCTCAATCGCGAAGCCGGCTTCACGCCGACGCCCGCGATCTGGAATGTCACTCCGGGAGGAGGCGCCGGGGGAGTGTGGATGTCGGGCTCCGGCCCCGCGGTCGACGGTGAGGACATTTACCTGACCACCGGCAACGGAATGGACCCCGGGACCATGGCGGGCAACTTCGGCGAGAGCTTCGTCAAGCTGCGTTATTCGGCCGGCGGCGCCGGCGTAGACGGTGGCAAGCCGACCCTCGCGCTTGCCGACTTCTGGGGCGCGTTCAGCGACTTCGAGCGTGCGGACCAGGATCAGGACCTTGGCGCGGCCGGTGTGTTGCTGATCCCCGAGCGAGGCAACCTCCTCGGAGGCGGCAAAGACGGCATTCTCTACAACCTGGACAAGAACAACCTCGGCAAGAATACCTGGGGCCCTCACTTCAACCTGCCCTTCGTCGCCAGCTATCTCCCCAACGCGCCGAACGGCCCGGCGGGTCTCCCGACGACGACGGTGCCCAACCCGAACTGGCCGATCGTCAATCGCGATCGCAACATCCCCGCACAGACGCCCACCGGGAAGAGCCATCACATTCACGGCACGCCCGTGTACATGGAGCGGGCGCAGAGCGGGATCGTGTATCTCTGGGGCGAGAACGAGCGCCTCAAGGCCTACAACTTCGACTTCGCCACGAAACGCATCACCTCGTTCCGAGGCGAAGGCACGCAGGTGGCGTCGGGCAACATGGCTGCGCCCGGCGGCATGCCGGGTGGCCGCCTCACCGTCTCTTCCAACGGCACGACCCCCGGCACCGGCGTAGTCTGGGGCGTGTATCCCACGCAGGGGGATGCGAACTCCGCGGTCGTTCACGGCGCCCTCGTCGCGTACCACGCCACGACGGTGGTCAACGGTAAGATGAAGCAGCTTTTCCACAGCGACGCGAACCCGGCCAACAGCATAGGAAACTTTGCCAAGTACGCCACGCCGGTGGTGGCGAACGGGAAAGTCTACGTCGCGACGTTCAGCAACAAGGTCGTCCAGTACGGCCTTTGACGGCAGGTTCTCGGCGTCGCGGAGGGAACCGCATGGAGAGATGGGTAATCCCCAAGGCAGTTGGCACCAAGATCGTCGGAATGGCCGCCGCCGCACTGGTCGCGTGTGGCGGCGTGTCCTATGCGCAGACCGCGGCGGGACCTGCAACCGAGGGCTTGAGCGATCTGGATGCAATGACGTTCAGCTGCGCCAAGGCCGGCTTGAATGCCGCTGCCCGCGAGGCCGCCAAGGTTCCTTCGCAGGGAACTTATCAATTCGCTTACTTCAAGATCGTCAACGCCTCTCACCATGCCGCGTATGAGGTCCATTTCAAGAGCAACTACGAAGGAGAAGTGGATTTGAAGTACTGCGTTTCGATCTACTGCCAACAAGGATGGGATCCAAAAACGACGAAGGCCTCCGTCACGTTGATCGGCAAGGAGCCCTCGCGTGCGGGGGTGGCGGCTCACGGTGCCGCTTGCGGCGACCAATCGGCGCCCGCGAAGCGCCAACCGAAGAAATAGACGGGGCCGCGTGCCGGTCAGCCGGCGCGTGCCGTGTCGAGGAACGCCCGGATCGGCCCCCAGAATTCGCGCTGCCACCCCAGGTCCTCGTGACCGGCCTCCGCGATCACGACCCAGCGCTTCGGCCCGCCCCACGCCGCGTGGAGGCGCCGCGAGCGCTCGGGCGGGACGACCGAGTCGCGCGCGCCCGTGATCGCGAGCAGAGGCGCCTTGATCCCGGGCGCGCGCGCGATCGAGTCGAACCGGTGCCGCAGGAGCCAGCGCACGGGCAGGAACGGGTAGTGGTACCGGGCGAGCGCGACCATGCTGTCGTACGGTGAGATCAGGACGACGCCCTGCACCGGACGCTGCCCGGCCACCTGCGTCGCCACGCC
>DASZJM010000081.1:0-43331 GCA_035948165.1 Candidatus Methylomirabilota bacterium | reverse complement strand
GGCCACGCTGGTCGCCATCACCGCGGGACTCGCGCCGGGCTGGGAGGCCTGCACCGAGATCGTCGGGTAGTCCACCTGGGGGAGCGGCGAGACCGGCAGGCGGAAGAAGGCGAGGGTGCCCGCGAGGGCCACCCCGACGGTGAGCAGGCTGGTGGCGATGGGCCGGCGGACGAAGGGCTCGGAGAGGCTCACGCCTCCGCGCTCCCCCGTCCGCGGGCCCATCGCCCGAGCCGGTCGAAGGCCAGGTAGATGACCGGGGTGGTGAAGAGGGTCAGGACCTGGCTCACGATGAGCCCACCCACGATCGTGATGCCGAGCGGCCGCCGCAGCTCCGCCCCGGTGCCGGTGCCGAGCATGAGGGGCAGCGCGCTCAGCAGGGCCGCCATGGTGGTCATGAGAATGGGGCGCAGGCGCAGCAGGCACGCCTGGTGGATCGCCTCGCGGGGCGACTTGCCCTCGCTGCGCTCGGCGTCCAGCGCGAAGTCGATCATCATGATCGCGTTCTTCTTCACGATGCCGATCAGCAGGATGATGCCGATGATCCCGATGATGCCGAGATCCTCGCGGCAGATCATGAGGGCCAGCAGCGCGCCGACCCCCGCGGAGGGCAGGGTGGAGAGGATCGTGACCGGGTGGACGTAGCTCTCGTAGAGCACGCCCAGGATGATGTAGACCGCGGCGAGGGCGGCGAGGATCAGGAACAGCTCGTTGGCGAGCGAGGCCTGGAAGGCGAGGGCGGCGCCCTGGAAGCTGCTCGCCATGGACGCGGGGAGCCCGATCTCGCGGCCGGCCGCGGTGATCGCGTCCACCGCCGCGCCCAGCGAGGCGCCGGGGGCCAGGTTGAAGGAGACGGTGGCGGCGGGGAACTGCCCCAGGTGGTTGACCGCGAGCGGCGCCGACTCCTCGCGCACGGACGCGATGGCCGAGAGCGGTACCTGCCCGCCGGCGGCCACCGAGGAGGGCAGGTAGATGGAGCCGAGCGACTGCAGCGACTGCTGGAGCGCGGGGTCCGCCTCCAAGATGACGCGGTACTGGTTCGACTGGGTGAAGACGGTGGAGACGATGCGCTGGCCGAAGGAGTCGTAGAGCGCGTTGTCCACCGTGGCGGGGGTGATGCCGAAGCGGCCCGCGGTGGCGCGGTCGACCTCCACGTAGACCGAGAGGCCCTGGTTCTGGAGGTCGCTCGCCACGTCCTCCACGTGCGGCAGCGCGTTCATGCGGTCGATGAGGCGGGGGATCCACACCGTGAACTCGTCGGGGTTGGCGTCCACGAGCACGAACTGGTACTGGGTGCGGCTCACGGTGGTGTCGATGCTGAGGTCCTGGACCGGCTGCATGAAGAGCGAGACCCCGCCCACCGCGGCCACGTCCCCCCGCAGTCGCCGGATCACGTCGCTCGCGGTGGCGGTGCGGTCCTCGCGCGGCTTCAGGTTGATCAGGAAGCGCCCGGTGTTCAGGGTCGGGTTCGTCCCATCCACCCCGATGAACGAGGAGAGGCTCACCACGTCGGGGTCGCGCAGGATGCGCGACGCGAGCGCCTGCTGTAGCTCGGCCATGCGCGCGAACGAGACCGCCTGCGAGGCCTCCGAGATGCCCTGGATGAGCCCGGTGTCCTGCACCGGGAAGAAGCCCTTGGGGATGACCACGTAGAGGAAGATGGTCAGGGCGAGGGTCGCGACCGCCACCAGGAGGGTGGCGGGCTGGTGCTCGAGGATCCACCCGAGCGAGCGGTCGTAGTGGCGGATGAGCCGGTCGAATGACCGGGTGGTGAAGCGCGCGATGCGGCCCTGGTCCTCCGCCCGCTCGGGGCGCAGGATCTTGGCGCACATCATGGGCGCGAGCGAGAGCGAGACCCCCGCCGAGATCAGGATCGTCACCGCGAGGGTGATCGCGAACTCGTGGAAGAGCCGCCCGACCACGTCGCCCATGAAGAGCAGCGGGATCAGCACCGCGATGAGCGAGATGGTGAGGGAGACGATGGTGAACCCGATCTGGGCGGACCCCTTCAGGGCGGCGGCGAGCGGGCGCTCGCCCTGCTCGATGTAGCGGGTGATGTTCTCGATCATGACGATCGCGTCGTCGACCACGAAGCCGGTCGCGATGGTGAGCGCCATCAGCGAGAGGTTGTTCAGGCTGAAGCCGGCCAGGTACATCACCCCGAAGGTGCCGACGAGGGAGAGCGGCACCGCCAGGCTCGGGATCACGGTGGCGCGCAGGCTGCCCAGGAAGAGGAAGATCACCAGCACCACCAGCACCACCGCGAGCACCAGCTCGAAGTTCACGTCGCGCACCGACGCGCGGATGGTGTTGGTGCGATCGGTCAGCACCGTCACCTGGATCGCGGCGGGCAGCGAGCTCTCGAGCTGGGGCAGGAGCGCCTTCACCCGGTCCACCACCTCGATGACGTTGGCCCCGGGCTGGCGCTGGATGTTGACCACCACCGCGGGGGTCCGGTTCATCCAGGCCGCGAGCTTGGGGTTCTCGGCGCCGTCCAGCACGTCGGCCACGTCGGAGAGGCGCACGGGCGCCCCGTTGCGATACGCCACCACGATCGAGCGGTAGGCGTCCGCGCTCTGGAGCTGGTCGTTGGCGTTGACCGCGTAGGCGCGCGCCGGCCCGTCGAAGTTGCCCTTGGGCAGGTTCACGTTGGCGTTGTTGATGGTGGTGCGCAGGTCGTCGATGTTGAGCCCGTAGGCGGCGAGCGCGCGCAGGTGGGCCTGCACCCGTACCGCGGGCCGCTGCCCGCCCACCACCCGCACCAGGCCCACCCCGGGGAGCTGCGAGACCTTCTGGGCCAGGCGGCTCTCCGCCACGTCCTCGATCTGGGGGAGGGAGAGCGACTTGGAGGTCAGGGCCAGCGTGAGCACCGGCACGTCGGCCGGGTTGATCTTGGCGTAGATCGGCGGCGCGGGCAGGTCCGAGGGCAGCAGGTTGCCCGCCGCGTTGATGGCGGCTTGCACCTCCTGCTCCGCCACGTCGAGGCTCAGGTTCAGCGCGAACTGCAGCGTGATGACCGAGGCCCCCGCCGAGCTGGTCGAGGACATCTGCTTGAGGCTCGGCATCTGGCCGAACTGCCGCTCGAGCGGGGCGGTCACCGCGGAGGTCATCACCTCGGGGCTGGCGCCCGGGTAGAGGGTCTGGACCTGGATGGTCGGGTAGTCCACCTCGGGGAGCGCGGCGAGCGGCAGGAACTGGTAGGCCACGATCCCCACGAGCATGACCGCGACCATCAGCAGCGAGGTCGCGACCGGGCGCTCGATGAAGATCCGCGACGGGTTCACGGGCTCCCGCCCTTCCGGCGACCCCGCCGCGTTCCGTCGGACGAGGCGGGCGGGGCGCGGTCGGGCGCGCCGCCCGCCCGCCCCGCGTCGCTCGCGAGGGTGACCTTGGCCCCGTCGCGCAGCTTGTCGGCCCCGTCGACCACCACCTGCGCGCCCACCGTGGCCCCGGAGAGGATCGCGACCCGCTCGCCGTCGGTGGGCCCGAGCTTCACCGGCTGCAGGTGGACGACGCGCTCACCGTCGACCACGTAGACGAACGTGCCGGGCGCGCCGCGCTGCACCGCCGCGCTCGGCACGAGGGTGGCGCCCTTCATGGTCTCGACCAGCAGCAGCGCGGTCACGAACTGATTCGGAAAGAGGCGGTTGTCGCGGTTGTCGAACTCGGCGCGCAGGCGCACCATGCCGGTGGTGGTGTCGATCTGGTTGTCGACGGTGCGGAGCTTGCCCTCCGCGAGCTTGGTGATGAGCGCGCGATCGTAGGCGGTCACCGGGAGGGTCGCGGCGGTGAGCCGGCTCATCACCGCGGGCAGGTTGTCCTCGGGCAGCGTGAAGATCACCGAGATCGGCTGGAGCTGGGTGATGACCACGATGCCGCCCGGGTCGCTGGTCTGCACGTAGTTGCCCTGATCCACCTGGCGCAGGCCCACGCGGCCGGAGACCGGCGCCACGATGTGGCAGTACTCGAGGTTGAGGCGCGCGTTGTCGACCATCGCCTGGTCGGACTTCACGGTGCCCTCGTACTGGTGGACGAGGTAGGCCTGGGTGTCGGCCTGCTGCTGCGGGATCGAGTCTTGCTCGGCGAGGGTGCGGTAGCGGGTGAGGTCGATCTGGGCGTTGTGGAGCAGGGCGGTGTCGCGCACGAGCTGGCCCTGGGCCTGGTCGAGCGCGATCCGGTAGGGGCGGGGATCGACCTCGGCGAGGAAGTCGCCCACCTTCACGATCTGTCCTTCCTGGAATCCGATCGCCACCAGGCGCCCGGCGATCTGTGTCTTCACGGTCACGGTGGCGAGCGGGGTGACCGTGCCGAGCGCGTTGAGGGTGACCGGGAGATCGCCCTGGACCACTGGCGCAGTCACCACCGATACCGAGGCGGTGCCGCGGCCCGCCCGGGGATCCGGAGGCGTGCGGGAGTGGACGAACCACGCGACGCCCGCGAGGAGGAGCACGACCGAGCCGCCCCAGGCGAGGGAGACGAGGCGCGACCCGCGGCGGCGGGGTGGGGGAGCTGGTGCGGCGGGCGACTGGCCTCCGTCGGAATCCTGGGGCGACTCAGTCATCGATCATCGGGTTCCACGCGGCTCCTCTCTATGCTCAGCGCAGTCCGGACGGGGGCGGGGGCGGTGGGCCGGGCGGCGGCGGGGCCGGCGCGGCCGGCGGTGGCGGTGGTGTCAGCCCGGCCGCCGGCGGCGGAGGCGGTGGCGTGAGCCCGGCTGCGGGCGGCGGAGGTGGCGGCGGCACCGTCGGGCTCACGACTGGCGCGGCCGCGGCCGGCCGCCCCGGGACCTGGTCGCCCTTCGCGTACATGCACTGCGTGTAGGCGTTGTCGTAGCGGCGCTGCACGGTCTGGCCCGCGGCCTGGCCCGAGCTCGCGCCGACCGCGGTGCCGCCGATCAGGCCGACACCCGCGCCCACCGCGGCCCCGGCCGCGGGCCGATGGGTGACCGCGCCCAGCGCGGCGCCGAGCCCCGCGCCGAGCAGCGTGCCGATCGCCGCGCCGCCGACGGTGGACTGGGCCGCGGAGGCGCCGGGAGTGGTGCCCGCTTCCTGGCGCGCCCACTGCCGGCACGCGAGGTCGTCATCCTGGAACTGCTCGAAGCTCCTGCCATGCCCCGGGAGCACCGACACGCTGGGGCCCGCCGGCACGGAAGCGCAGCCGGCGACGAGCGCGACGACGAGCAGGAGCGCCAGCGCGCGCATGTCACTTGGGCGTGGGGCTGACCGGCTGCCAGCCGTGCGGGCACTGCTTGACGTACGGGTAGTAGCCCGCCGGGTCCTGGCAGTAGTACCAGACCTGCTGCGCGGCCTGGGGCTGGGGCTGTTCCTGGTAGACCGGGGCGGGCTGCTCGACCACGACCGGCGCCGGGTAGGACGGGACGTAGACCGGCGGGGGGGCGACCACTACCGGGGGCGCCACCACGACGCCGGGGCCGATCCACACGCCGCCTCGCCACCACGCCAGGCTTGGGGTGGCGCTCGCGACGAGCAAGAGCGCAACCAGGCTACCGACCAGCACCACCGGGCCAAGTGCCCGCATTCGCATGATCTCCTCCTCCGAGGCCGACTTCGAGGGCCACCGTTTCTGACGGCGGCCGGGGCCCGTTCATTTAGCCCCTCCATGGAAGGAACGAGTCGGTTCGGGGCCCGGTTGACATGGCCCAGCGCGGCAAATCCGCCCCGCCGGTCAACCGAATCGGCCCTCGTTCGTCCCTCCCGACGCCCCGTGCTATCGTGGATTTCGACCATGACCGATCCCGCGGAGCCCCCGGGGCGCCCGATCGGGGAGGGCGAGCGCCTCTACCGGATCCTGGCCGCGCACTCCTCCGACGTCATCGCGGTCTTCGACCTGCAATCGCGGCCCGTCTACGTGAGCCCGTCCGTCTTCCAGCTCCGGGGCTACACGCCGGAGGAATGCCTGGCCCAGACCACCGAGGAGCGGCTCACCCCGCGGTCGCAAGAGGTGGTGCGCCAGGCGCTCGCCGAGGTGCTCGCGCTGGAGCAGGCAGGTGAGATGCCCGCGAATTCGTACCGGCGGCTCGAGCTGGAGCAGCCCTGCAAGGACGGGTCGACGGTCTGGGTGGAGTCGACCTTCACCTGGATCCGCGACGAGAGCGGCAAGCCCACCGGCGTGCTCAGCATGACCCGCGACATCACCGCGCGCCGGCGCGCCGAGGCCGCGCTGACCGAGAGCCAGGCCCAGCTCCGCGAGTCGCAGAAGCTCGAGGCAGTGGGACGGCTCGCGGGGGGCGTCGCTCACGAGTTCAACAACCTGATGACGATCGTGCTGGGGCGCGCGCAGTGGCTCCTGACCCAGCACGGCGACGACGCGGCCCTGCGGCCGCAGCTCGAGATGATCGAGCGCGCCGGGCAGCGCGCCGCCTACCTGACCGCGCAGCTCATGGCCTTCTGCCGCCGCCAGTCCTACGCCCCGCTCGTGACCGACCTGGGCGAGATCGTGCGCGCGGTCTCGCCCGCGCTCCGGCGGCTGCTCCCGGCCTCGGTCGAGCTGGTGACCCGCCTGCCCGAGGGCCTGCCCCCGGTGGAGGTGGATCGCCGCCAGATCGAGCACGTGCTCCACCAGCTGGTCATGAACGCGCGCGACGCGATGCCGCACGGCGGCCGCCTCATCCTCGAGACCAGCGCGGCGGGCCGGGAGGGCGGGGCGCGCTCGGTGTTGCTCTCGGTGGCCGACACCGGCGTGGGGATGAGCGAGGAGGCGCGCAGCCACGTCTTCGAGCCCTTCTTCACCACCAAGGAAATCGGGGCGGGCAGCGGGCTCGGGCTCGCGATGGTCTACGGAGCGGTGCAGCAGCACGGCGGGCACGTCGAGCTCGACAGCGTCCTCGGGGTCGGCACCACGGTGCGGATCCAGCTGCCCGCGGTGCTGCCCGGAGCGCCCGCGCCGGCCGCGCGCGCCACCGTGCTGGTGGTGGAACGCGATCCCGCCACCGCGGGGCACCTGGCCGAGGTGCTGAGTGGCGCCGGCTACCGGGTGCTGGCCGCCGACGGCGCGGAGCGCGCGCTCGAGGTCGCCTCACGCCACGCCGGGCCGGTCGACCTCCTGATCACCGGGGTGATGCTCGACGGGCTGAACGGCGCGGAGCTGGCCGCCCGGCTGCGGCGTGACCGGCCCGCCCTCCGCACCCTGTTCGTGATCGAGGACGTGGGCGAGCCCGACGCGCGGCTCGCCCTGCGCGCCCCCGAGGACTGGCTCGTCCACCGGCGGTTCTCGGTAGACCGCCTGCTCGAGAAGGTCGCCCACGCCCTCGCCGCGGGCGCGCCCGCCGCCCGCTAGCCCGGCACGACGGTCCTAGCCCGCGTAGGTCTCCGAGGGGCGCTTCATGTTGAAGATGTCGTGCACGTGCGCGTAGGCGTGCCCGGCGAGCCGGCCCACCGGCTTGAGGCGCGCCATGTCGATGCGTCCGGTGTCGGGCTCGTAGAGATCGTCGCGCACGTGGAAGTAGACGATCTCGCCCAGCACCAGGCTGTGGGGGCCGCGCCCGACCGGGATGATCTGGGCCAGCCGGCACTCGAGGCTGATCGGCGCCTCCACCACGCGCGGGGCGCGGACCCGCACCCCCGGCGCGGCGGTGAGCCCGGTGAGGGTGAACTCGTCGACCTCCGGCGGGTATTCCCCCGAGCTCTGGTTCATCTGCTCGGCCCGGTCGTCGTCGACCACGTTCACCACGAAGTCGCCGGTGTGCTCCGCGTTGCGCACCGTGTCCTTGCGGTCGCGCAGCCGGGGGCCGGACGAGAACGCGATGGTCGGCGGGTCGCCGCACACGCCCATGAAGAAGCTGAAGGGGGCGAGATTGTTCACCCCGTCGGGGCCCACCGTGGAGACCCACGCGATCGGCCGCGGCACCACGCACCCGATCAGCAGCTTGTAGGTGGACTCCCGCTTCATCGTCCGGGGATCGAGCTGCATGCGCGACTCCTCTCGTTCGAGGTGGGTTACTTGCCGCCGCTGATCTGCTCGGCGGGCCGGCGCACGCCGATGCGCTCGCCGACCCGCGCCCACACGCCCGCCATCCGCATCCGCCAACGCTCGAGGAACAGGTACACGACCGGGGTCGTGTAGAGGGTGAGGAGCTGGCTCAGCATGAGGCCGCCGATGATGCTCACCCCGAGCGGGCGGCGCAGCTCGGAGCCGGTGCCGGTGCCGAGGGCCAGCGGCAGGGCCCCCAGCATCGCGGCCATCGTGGTCATGAGGATGGGCCGCAGCCGCTGCAGGCACGCGGTGTAGATCGCGTCCTTCGGCGCGCGCCCCTCGCGGCGCTCCAGATCGAGCGCCACGTCGATGACCATGATCGCGTTCTTCTTCACGATGCCGATGAGCAGGATGATCCCGATGATCGCGATGATCGACAGGTCCATCCGGCAGAGCATGAGGGCCAGCAGCGCGCCCACTCCCGCCGAGGGCAGGGTGGAGAGGATGGTCAGCGGGTGCACGTAGCTCTCGTAGAGCATGCCGAGCACGATGTAGACCGCGACCAGGGCGGCCAGGATGAGCAGGGGCTGGGTGGAGAGCGAGTCCTGGAAGGCCTGGGCCGCGCCCGCGAACTTGCCGCGCACGCTCGAGGGCAGGCCCATGCGGCGCCCCGCGTCCTCCACCGCGGCGACCGCGTGGCCGAGCGACACGTCGGGGGCCAGGTTGAACGAGACGGTCACCGACGGGAAGAGGCCCTGGTGGTTCACCTGGAGCGGGGCCGCGCTCGGCACGAAGCGGGCCAGCGCGGTGAGTGGCACGGTGGTGCCGGTCCGGGAGCGCAGGTGGATGGCGGCGAGCGCGTCCGGGCTCTGCCAGTACTCGGGCGCCACCTCCATCACCACGTGGTACTGGTTCAGCGAGGTGTAGATGGTCGAGACCTGGCGCTGGCCGAACGCGCTGTAGAGGGTCTCGTCGACGAGCTTCGTGCTCACCCCGAGCCGGGCCGCGGTGTCGCGGTCGATGGTGAGCGGCACCTGCAGTCCCGCGTCCTGCTGGTCGCTCGAGACGTCGCGCAGCTCGGGGAGGGCGCGGAGCGCCTCGAGCATGCGCGGGGCCCACTCGCTCAGGTCCGCGAGGCTGTCCGCCTGGAGCGTGTACTGGTACTGGGCGTTGCCGATGCGGCCGCCCACCCGGATGTCCTGCACCGCCTGCAGGTAGAGGGTGGCTCCGACCACGCGGGCGAGCTTCGGCCGGAGGCGCGCGATGATCTGGTCGGCGGTGGCGTCCCGCTCCTTGTTTGGCTTGAGGGCGATGAACATGCGCGCGGTGTTGACGGTGGTGCCCCGTCCCCCGCCGCCACCGGTGTAGGCGGTGACGGTCAGGATGCCGGGGTCGGCCTGCACGATCGCGGCGAGCTGGGTCACCTTCTCGCGCATGGCCTGGAACGAGATGTCCTGGGAGGCCACCACCCCGCCGCTGAGCCGGCCGTTGTCCTGCTGGGGGAAGAAGCCCTTGGGGATCACCACGAAGAGGTAGACGGTGAGCCCGCAGGTGATCGTGGCGATGGCGAGGACCGTGCGCGGGTAGCGGAGGGCCCAGCCCAGGGTGCGCTCGTAGCCGTGGACCACCCAGCCGAAGACCCGCTCGCCGCCGCGGTAGAAGCGGCCGCGCTCCCGGTCGTGATGCGAGCGGAGGAGAAGGGCGCACATCATCGGGGTGGTGGTCAGCGAGACCACCAGGGAGACGAGCACCGCGATGGAGAGCACCATCGCGAACTCCCGGAAGAGCCGGCCGATGAGGCCGCCCATCAGGAGGATCGGGATGAACACCGCCACCAGCGAGATGCTGATGGAGAGCACGGTGAAGCCGATCTCGCGGGCCCCGGTGATGGCGGCCTCGAGCGGGCGCATGCCCTGCTCGAGGTGGCGCATCACGTTCTCCACCACCACGATGGCGTCGTCGACCACGAAGCCGGTGGCCACCGTGAGGGCCATCAGCGACAGGTTGTCGATGCTGTAGCCGATCAGGTACATGAAGGCGAAGGTGCCGATCAGCGACACCGGCACCGCGACGCCGGGGATGGCGGTGGCCCGCCCGTCCCGCAGGAACAGGAACACCACCAGCACCACGAGGGCCACCGAGATCATCAGGGCGTGCTCGACGTCCGACACCGAGGCCCGGATGGTCACGGTCTGGTCCAGCACCGGGGTGAGGGTGACGTCGGCGGGGATGAGCGCGTGCAGCTCCGGCATCGCCTCGCGGATGTGATCCACCGCCTCGATGATGTTGGCCCCGGGCTGGCGGAAGATGATGATGAGCGCGGCGGGCCGGCCGTTGGCGATGCCGACCGAGCGCAGGTCCTCGACCGCGTCGCGCACCACGGCCACGTCGGAGAGCCGCACCACCGCCCCGTTGCGCCACGCCACCACCAGCGGCCGGTACTCGTCCGCGAAGCGGAGCTGGTCGCTGGTGCGGATCTCCCACGCCCGGTCGGGCCCGTGGATCTGGCCCTTCGGGCGGTTCACGTTGGCGTTGGCCAGCATCGCGCGCACGTCCTCGAGGCCGATGTCGTAGCGGGCCAGCGCGTGGGGGTTCAGCTCGACCCGCACCGAGGGCAGCGAGCTGCCGCCCACGAACACCTGGCCCACGCCCTCCAGCTGGGAGAGCTTCTGCTGGAGGATGGTGGACGCCATGTCGTAGAGCTGGCCGGTGCTCGCGGTGGCCGAGGTGAGGGCCAGGATCATGATCGGAGCGTCGGCGGGGTTGACCTTGCGATAGGTCGGGTTGCTCGGCAGGTTCGAGGGCAGCTGCCCGCTCGCCGCGTTGATCGCGGACTGCACGTCGCGGGCCGCTCCGTTGATGTCGCGCGAGAGATCGAACTGCAGCGCGACGCTCGTCGAGCCGAGGAAGCTCGTCGAGGTCATCTCGCTCACCGCCGCGATGCGGGTGAACTGGCGCTCGAGCGGGGTGGCCACCGCGGAGGCCATGGTCTCCGGGCTCGCCCCGGGCAGGCCCGCGGACACGTTGATGGTGGGGAAGTCCACCTGGGGCAGCGGGGCCACCGGCAGCAGCCGGAAGCCGATGATCCCGGCGAGCACGAGCGCCAGGGTCAGCAGGGTGGTGCCGACCGGCCGACGGATGAACGGGCCGGAGAGGTTCACGGCCGCGACGGCTCCGCGGGCGCGCCGGCGGGGGCGGTGCGACGCTGGCGGACCGCGCGCGTGGCGAGGCGGTCGAAGGCCAAGTAGATGACCGGGGTGGTGTAGAGGGTCAGCATCTGGCTCATGATGAGGCCGCCCACGATGGCGATCCCGAGCGGCTGGCGCAGCTCGGCGCCCACCCCCTGGCCGATGGCGAGCGGCACGCCGCCCAGCAGCGCGGCCATCGTGGTCATCAAGATTGGACGGAAGCGGAGCAGGCACGCCTGGTAGATCGCCTCCGGCGCGGGCTTGCCCTCGGTGCGCTGGGCGTCGAGCGCGAAGTCGATCATCATGATCGCGTTTTTCATCACGATGCCGATCAACAAGATGATGCCGATCAGCGCGATCACGCTCAGGTCGAGCCGCGCCGCGAGCAGGGCGAGCAGGGCGCCCACCCCGGCGGAGGGCAGGGTCGAGAGGATCGTGACCGGGTGGATCCAGCTCTCGTAGAGCACCCCGAGCACGATGTAGACGCAGACCACTGCGGCCAGGATCAGGAGCGGCTCGTTGGCGAGCGACGCCTGGAAGGCGCGCGCCGCGCCCTGGAAGCGCGCCTCGATCGAGATCGGCATCTTCAGATCGCGCCGGGTGCTTTCGATGGCGTCCACCGCTTCCCCGAGGGAGACGCCGGGGGCCAGGTTGAACGAGACGGTCACCACCGGAAACTGGCCCTGATGGCTCACCACCAGTGGGGTCGCCCGCTCCTCCAGGGTCGTGAACGTCGAGAGCGGGACCTGGCCGCCGGAGCTCGAGCGCAGGTAGATCTGCTGCAGCGCGGCGGGATCCTGACGATACTCCGGCCGCACCTCGAGCACCACGCGGTACTGGTTGAGCTGGGTGAAGATGGTGGAGATCTGGCGCTGGCCGAACGCGTTGTAGAGCGTGTCGTCGATCATCTGGGGCGTAATGCCGAGCCGGGCCGCGGTGTCGCGGTCGATGCGCACCGAGGTCTCGAGGCCCTGGTCCTGCTGGTCGCTCGCCACGTCGCTCAGCCCGGGCTGGGCCCGGAGACGCTCGACGAAGCGGGGCGCCCAGGTATTGAGCTCGGCCACGCTCGGGTTCTCCAGGCTGTACTGGTACTGGGTGCGGCTCACCCGGTCCTCCACGGTGAGATCCTGCACCGGCTGGAGGTAGAGGGTGATGCCGGCGACCTCGGCGAGCCGGGGTCGCAGCCGCTCGATGACGTCGCGCACCCCGATCCGCCGCGCGTCGAGCGGCTTGAGGGTGATCAGCATGCGGCCGCTATTGAGGGTGACGTTGGTGCCGTCGATTCCGATGAACGACGAGATGTTCTCCACCGCCGGGTCGGCCAGGATCGCGCGGGCGAGCGCCTGCTGCCGCTGGGCCATCGCGGGGAACGATACGCTCTGGGGCGCCTCGGAGATGCCGAGGATCACCCCGGTGTCCTGGACCGGGAAGAGCCCCTTCGGCACCACGGTGTAGAGCAGCAGGGTGAGCCCGAGGGTGCCCACCGCCACCACCAGGGTGAGCCCCTGGTGCGCGAGGACGACCCGCAGGGTGCGCGCGTAGAGGTCGAGCACGCGGTTGAACACCGCCTGCGAGAGGCGGGCCACCCGGCCGGTCTCGTGCGCCTCGTGGTGACGGAGCAGCTTGGCGCAGAGCATGGGGGTGAGGGTGAGAGACACCCCGGCCGAGACCAGGATCGCGGCGCTGAGGGTGATCGCGAACTCCCGGAAGAGGCGGCCCACGATGTCGCCCATGAACAGCAGCGGGATCAGCACCGCGATCAGGGAGACGGTCAGCGAGAGGATGGTGAAACCGATCTGCTCGGAGCCCTTGAGGGCGGCCTCCAGCGGGGAGTCGCCCGCCTCGATGTAGCGCGCGATGTTCTCGATCATCACCACCGCGTCGTCGACCACGAAGCCGGTGGCGATGGTCAGCGCCATCAGGGAGAGGTTGTTCAGGCTGAAGTTGAGCGCGTACATGACCGCGAAGGTGCCGATGATCGAGACCGGTACCGCGATCGACGGGATGAAGGTGGCGGCCGGACTGCCCAGGAACAGGAAGATCACCGCCACCACCAGGACCACCGCGAGCATCAGCTCGAGCTGGACGTCGTGGACCGAGGCCCGGATGGTGGTGGTGCGGTCGCTCAGGATCGCCACCTTCACCGAGCTGGGCAGGGTGGCCTGGAGCGTGGGCAGCAGCAGCTTGACCCGGTCCACCACCTGGATCAGGTTGGCCCCGGGCTGGCGCTGGATGTTCACGATCACCGCGGGCTCGACGCCCATCCAGGCGGCCTGGCGCAGGTTCTCCGCGTCGTCGACGGTGTCGGCCACGTCCGAGAGGTGCACCGGCGCGCCGCCGCGGTAGGCGATGACCAGGTTGCGGTACTGGTCGCTGGTGACGAGCTGGTCGTTGGCCCCGATGGTGAAGGCCTGGCGCGGGCCGTCGAGGCTGCCCTTGGCCTGGTTCACGCTCGCGTTGGCCACCGCGATCCGCACGTCCTCGAGGGTGAGCGCGTTGGCGGCCAGCCGCGCCGGGTTCACCTGGATGCGGATCGCCGGCTTCTGGCCGCCGCTCAGGGTGACCAGGCCCACGCCGGGGAGCTGGGAGATCTTCGGCACCAGGCGTGTGTCCGCGAGGTCCTGCACGCTCGTGAGCGGCAGGGCGCTCGAGGTGAGGCCCAGGGTCAGGATCGGCGCGTCGGCCGGGTTCACCTTGCTGTAGATCGGCGGGTTGGGCAGATCGGTGGGCAGGAACGAGGTGGCCGCGTTGATCGCGGCCTGCACCTGCTGCTCGGCGATGTCGAGGGCCAGGTTCAGGTCGAACTGCAGCGTGATGACGCTGCTGGTGGACGAGCTGGTCGACGTCATCTGCTTGAGGCCGGGCATCTGGCCGAACTGGCGCTCGAGCGGGGCGGTGACCGCGGAGGCCATCACGTCGGGGCTCGCGCCCGGGTAGAACGTCTGCACCTGCATGGTCGGGTAGTCGACCTGGGGCAGAGCGGAGACCGCCAGCAGCCGGTAGGCGACGAGGCCGGCCAGGACGATCGCGACGGTGAGGAGGGAGGTGGCGACCGGCCGTAGGATGAACGGCCGCGATGGGTTCATGAGCCCGTGCGGCCGGGCGGGCGCTCGCCGCGCGGGGCCGGCGGCCGCTCGCCGCGGGTGGTGGGCTCCACCCGCGAGCGCTCCTGCACCTTGTCGGCGCCGTCCACGATGAGCGCGTCGCCGGTGGCGACGCCCTCGCGGACCGCGGTGACGCCGCCCTCGGTCGGCCCGAGCGTGACCTTGCGCAGCTCCACCGTCTTGTCGGGCTTCACCGCGTAGACGAACGGCCCCTGGGCCCCGCGCTGGATCGACTCGTTGGGCACCAGCACCACGCCCTGGAGCGTGTCGACGAGCACGCGGGCGTTGACGAACTGGTTCGGGTAGAGCACGCCGCTCGTGTTCTCAAAGGACGCCTTGATCTTCACGGTGCCGGTGCCCTGGTCGATCTGGTTGTCGACCGCCAGCAGCGTCCCGCTCGCGAGCCGGGTGCGCCCGTCGCGATCGAACGCCTCCACCGTGATCGACCCGGCCGCCCGCTGGCGCGCGAGGACCGCGGGCAGGTTGTCCTGCGGGATCGTGAACACCACCGCGATCGGCTCGACCTGGGCCAGCACCACCAGGCCGCCCGGGTCGTTGGCGTGCACCATGTTGCCCGCGTCGACGAGGCGCAGGCCGGCGCGGCCGGTGATGGGAGCGAGGATGCGGCAGTAGGTGAGCTGCAGGCGGATCGCGTCGACGTTGCCCTGATCCGCCTTGATGGCCGCGGCGAGCTGCGACACGGCGGAGGCCTGGGTGTCGAGCTGCTGCTGCGGGACGAAGCCGCCCTTGACCAGGGTGCGATAGCGCTCGAGGTCGAGCCGGGCGTTGCTGAGCGCGGCCTCGTCCTTGGCGAGCTGGCCCTCGGTCTGGGTGAGCTGGGCCTCGAACGGCCGCGGATCGATCTCGGCGAGCACGTCACCCGCCTTGACGATCTGGCCCTCCTGGAAGGAGGTGCGCATCAGCTGACCGTCGACCCGGCTCCGGACCGTGACCGTGTTGAGCGGGGTGACCGTGCCGAGGCCGGTGAGGTAGACCGGGAGGTCGCCGCTTCGGGCGGGAACGGTGACCACCGGGACCGCCCGGGGACCGGTGGAGGCGACGGGCTGGGCTCGCCCCGGCCGGTTCAGGGCGAAGTAGCCACCGCCGGCCAGGAGCGCCGCCAGGACCAGCCCGATGACCAGGACCCGGCCCGAAGACCGGCGTGGCGCGTCCGTGGGCATCGGACGGAACTCCCCGGACTCATGCGCTTCCGCAGCCATGCCGCTCCCCCTCTCGTGTGGCTCCGCTTGTAGCATATTCTGACGCGCCACTCCGCGGGATCATTCGGCGAGGCCGGGCGCCGGGGGCCTGCGGCCGGAGGCCCCCGGGGGTGGGTGCGTCGACCGGGGGTCACGAGCGCGACCCGAGCAGGGCGAGCCAGGCCGGGGGCGGCGCTCCCAGGGCCCGGAGCGTCCAGGCGACCCGCTCCGGGGTGCCCAGGTCGCACCAGGTGTGGGTCGGCATCTCCGCCACCGAGAGGGGCAGCGGCGGCGACTCGAGAACGGCCCGCGAGAAGTCCGCGGCGGGGGCGAAGAGGTAGGCCTGCCGGAGGGCCCAGGCCTCGTACTGCGTGCCCGAGAAGAGGCCCATGCGCACGAGGCGATCGTGCAGCAGCGGCAGGCACTCGCGGCCCGCCTCGATGAGGGTCGTCACGCTCGCCGCGAAGACGAACGTGTTCCAGAGCCCGCCCAGCGCGTAGAGCCGTCGCGCCGACTCCTCGGTCGGCTTTTCGCGGAAGCCGCGGATCCGGCGGACCGGATCCGGGCCCGCCCAGCCCACCCGCGCCCCCGGTTCGATCCAGCCGTAGTCGGGATCGGCGTCGGTGGGCGGCACTCCGAGCAGCACGAGGCCGTCCGGGTTCGCGCGCACGTAGCCGGCCACCTCGCCGACGTGACGCATGAACGCCTCTTCCTCGAGGATGAAGTGATCGGCGGGGAAGACCGCGACCACCGCGCGCGGATCGCGTGCGCGGATCCAGTGGGCGGGCATCAGCACCCCGGCCGCGGTGCCGCGGTCGGAGGGCTGCGAGAGCACGTGGACCTGCGGGAAGCCGGTCAGCTCCGCGCCCAGGTAGCGGTCGTGGCTGGCCTGGGCCACCACCACGATGCGCGAGGGCGGGATGAGCCGCGCCACGCGCTCCAGGGTCTGACGCAGGAGCGACTTCGAGCCGGTGAGGACCGCGTACTGCTTGGGCCGCTCGTCGCCGTAGAGGTAACGGGTCAGCGCGCGCAGCCGGCTCCCTTCGCCACCGGCCAGCACGATCGCCCACAGGTCACCGTCGTGGGACGGCTCCCGCAGCAGGGTACGCGGCTCGCTGGACGTGAAGGCCTGCGCGATCATGGCTCGCCTCCCATCGGGAAGTACTGATCGCCCACCGTCGAGCCCGCGAATACGCCCACGAATACTCTCGTCGCCATGCGGAGCATGAATCTCCTCCTCGCGGTCACCTCCGTTCGGGTTTCGTGGCGTCGTCGGCGGGTGATGGCCTCGCGGACGGATCCCGGAGGAGGATCCGCGAGCCGGCCGCCGACGGGGATGAAGGCGCTACGATGAGGGAGGAGCGCGCTCGCGACCCGCGTCCGTCGCGAGCGAGTCGGGCACGGTCTCGACCGGCTGCCCGAGGCTCTCCGCGGAGCGCGGGATGAATCGGAGCACATCGACGATGCCGGGGGTGACGCTCCCGGTCCCCGACACCACCTGCGTCACGACGTCGTCGAAGTCGGCGTCGTCGTAGACCCCGGGGATCCACGAGGGGTCGGGCGGGCTCGCGTGGGCGAGCGCCGGCAGGGCCAGGCCCGCGGCCAGGACGAGGAGGGCGAGCGCGTCGCGCATCAGAGCTAGGGCCGGGACGGGGGCTGCTGCATCAGCTGGCGCATCTCCTCGCGCAGCTGCTTGAGGCGATCCTTCGTCTGCACCACCCGGGCCAGCTGCTCGGGGGTGAGCACGGCGCGGACCTCGAGCGCCGCGTTCGCGCTGTCCTGGGCGAGCTGATCACGCAGCTGGCCGATCCGCTGGAGCTGGGGCTGGAGATCGGCGGCCTGGACCGACCCCGGGCCGAGCAGCTTGCTGCCCAGCTCCTGCTGGGCCTGCCGGAGCTGCTCGATGACCGGGCGCGCGGTCGCGCGGTGCGCGGACAGGATCGCGCGCACCTTCGTCTGCTGCTCGGGGGTGAGCTGGGCCGCGCGGATCATGAGCCAGAGCTCGCCGTCTCCGCGGCCCCCGTTGCGCATCCCGGACTCGCGGCCCGGGGCCTGGGCGGAGGCGGGCGCGGTGGTGGCGGCCAGAAGCAGCGCGCTCACGATCACCGCGGCGAGCCCGCGCGCCCGCGTCACGGCTCGTCTCCCCCGCGTCACGGCTCGCCTCCGGTGAGGGTGCTGTCCACGTCGCGGGCCATGCCCTCGAGGGTCAGCGGGCCGTCGTCGGCGGTGGCCGGCACCGGGTCGCCGTTCACCGAGAAGAGCGACGCGGACACGTCCGAGAGGATCGCGGCCACTTCCTGCGGCTGCATGGTGGCCGGCACGGGGGTCACCGCGCGCCACACCGCGACCTCGACCCATACGAGGAGGGCGAGCGCGGCCATCGAGAGCCCGACGGCGGCGGGGATCCAGCGCCGGCGCGCGGGCGCCACGTGAGCCAGCGGCTCGCGGGTCTCGCGCAGCACCGCGGTGATGAGGTCGAGGTCGCGGCGCATCCGGCGCGAGCGCCCGGTGCAGGCCGCGCAGCCGGCCAGGTGCGCCCGCTCCGCGATCGAGCCGAGGTCGGCGTGCACCCGCTCGAGGGCGTCGTCCGAGAGGCAGGGGCTCACCGCGCGTCTCCCAGCGAGCGCCGGAGGTGGCGCACGGCACGATAGAGGTGGCGCTTGACGCTGCCCGGGCTGAGCCCGAGCGCCTGGGCCACGTCGGTGGTCGGCTGCTCCTCGATGTAGCGGAGCGCGAACACTTCCTGCTGCCGGCGGGGTAGATCGCGGAAGGCGGCCCAGATTCGCCGCCGGGTGTCCTCGCTGATCGCCGCCTCGCTCGGGGCCGGCGTATCGGCCACCAGGGGAAGATCGTCGATGTGGGTGCTGCGGAGCCGGAAGCGCATCCAGCCGCCGGCCCGTCGCCGGTCCCGGCAGCCGTTGACCGCGACCCGGGTGAGCCAGGCTCCCCAGTCCATGGGGGCGCGGGCCAGCCGCTCCGCCTCGTGCGCCTTCAAGAACACCTCCTGGACCACGTCCTCGGCCTCCTGGGGGTCGCCCAGCAGCAGGCGGCACAGCCGTCGTAAGCGCCCGTAGTGGGCCGCTACGATCGTATCCTGACTGGGTGAGGGCTCCACGTCTCTCTGACGGTCGACCCCTGCCCTCTCATCGGTCCAGACGAACGAAACCTGCGAACTGTTGACACACGGATGCCCTGTCGACCGCCACGGGGTCAACGGGGGCCCGGGTCGGCTCGTCAATCAACCGGGCGCCGACTCGCTCGGAGGCCCGCGGGCTCCGGCCTGTCATCAGATGACGAGCAGATCCGGCGCGGACAGCGGAGGACGCCTTGGGAGTGTGGAGCAGCGCGTGGGCCAGCGCCCGGATCGCGGTCCGGGCCCTCCGGGTCAACAAGCTCCGGAGCGCTCTCACCATGCTGGGCATCGTGATCGGGGTCGGCGCGGTCATCACCATGGTGGCGGTCGGCTCGGGCGCCCAGGCCCGGGTGGCCGAGCAGATCCAGAGCCTCGGCTCCAACATGATCATCGTGCTCTCCGGGTCGGTCGTCTCGGGCGGCGTCCGCATGGGGTCGGGGAGTCAACTCACCATCACCGAGGACGACGCCTGGGCGATCCAGCGGGAGATCCCGGCCGTCGTCTCGGCCGCGCCCACCTCGCGGGGCGGGGCGCAGGTCGTGTACGGCAACCTCAACTGGGCCACCGGTATCCAGGGCGTCACGCTCGAGTTCTTCACCGCGCGCGAGTGGGACGTGGCCGACGGGCGTCTCTTCAGCCAGGAGGAGATCGAGGGGGCCGGCAAGGTGGCGCTCGTCGGCCAGACGGTGGTGGCCAGCCTCTTCGGCGACAGCGATCCGCTCGGCCTCGTGATCCGGATCAAGAACGTGCCGTTCACGGTGATCGGCGTCCTCGAGCGCAAGGGGCAGACCACCTTCGGCCAGGATCAGGACGACACCGTGCTGATTCCCCTCAGCACCGCCAAGAAGAAGGTGCTGGGCGCGAGCCAGGCCAACGCGCGCTCGGTGGGCTCCATCGCGGTCAAAGTCCGCGAGGCGCGCGCGATGGGCGAGGCCGAGCAGGAGATTCGCGGGCTGCTGCGCCAGCGGCACCGGCTGCAGACCTTCCAGGACGACGACTTCAACATCCGCAACCTGACCGAGGTGCTGCAGTCGCAGGAGGCGTCGTCCCGGGTGCTGACCCTGTTGCTCGCCGCCATCGCCTCCGTCTCGCTCCTGGTCGGCGGCATCGGCATCATGAACATCATGCTGGTCTCGGTCACCGAGCGGACGCGGGAGATCGGGCTGCGCATGGCGGTCGGGGCCCGCGGCCGGGACATCCTGCTCCAGTTCCTGGTGGAGGCGGTGACCCTGTCCCTGATCGGCGGAGCCATCGGCATCGCGACGGGGCTGGGCGGCTCCTACTCCATCGCCTACTTCGCCCAGTGGCAGACCCTGGTGAGCACCGAGGCGGTCCTCGTGGCCTTCGCCTTCGCGGCCGCGGTGGGGGTCTTCTTCGGCTTCTACCCGGCCCGCAAGGCGGCGGCCCTGAACCCCATCGACGCCCTCCGGTACGAGTGAGGAAGAGGCTTTTAAAACCGCGTCACTTCTGCTAAATTGGCCTTCTGGGTCGTGGATCTAAGGCCCGGAAAAGTCGAGGTCCACGCGTGGCGGGCAAGGGGATCCAGGACCTGGTCGGGCAGGTGATGATCGACAAGGAGTTCCTCGCCGACCTGATGCGGGACCCCGCCACGGTGCTGGCCGGCTTCGAGCTGAGCGCGGAAGAGCGGGCCGCGATCATGCAGGCGCTCGGCAGCACCTCGACCGTCTCCGACCGTGAGCGGGCGCGCGCGCTGCAGAACGTCATGCTCAAGCGCTGGGCCACCTGAGTGGCCACTCTCCCCGAGATCGGCTTCCTGCGCCGGGTCGTGCTGTTCAAGGACGTCGACGAGCCCGTCCTCCTCGCCCTCTGCCCGAGCTTCCGCGAGCGCCGGCTCAGGAAGGGTGACGTGCTCTTCCGCGCGGCCGATCCGGGCGAGGAGCTGTTCCTGATCAAGGACGGCAGCATCGTGGTCTCGAAGCCGGTCACCGGCCGGGTCGAGCAGGTGCTGTCTCGCCTCGGAGCGGGGGAGGCCTTCGGCGAGATGAGCCTCTTCGGCGACGAGCGCCGCCGCTCGGCCACCTGCCAGGCCGAAGCCGACAGCGTGCTGTTCAGCCTCGACCGCGACAGCCTCAATCGCTTCATCACCGGCAGCCCGGTCGCGGCCGCGAAGTTCTTCCAGCAGATGGCCCAGGTCGCGTTCAAGCGGCTGCGCGACTCCTCCGACCTGGTCGCGGAGGTGACCCGCTGGGGTCTGGAGGCGACCGGCCTCGACATCGAGCACAAGTAGCGCCCCGGAGCGCCCAGGGTGAGCGAGGCCGGCGACAAGGCCGCGGAAGGCAGACCGAAGCGCACCCGGATCGAGCTGCTGGTCCGGGAGCCGGACGGCCAGGGCTTCGAGACGCGCGAGATCCCGAGCGCGGTCGCCTACCTCCACAGCCGCCCGCAGCGCATCCCCGACGCCGACTGGGAGATGGCGCGGCTGCCCTACGCCCCGCAGGGCGTGGTCACCTACGCGCTCAAGAACCGCCGCACCGAGGTGATCATCCAGATCACCGAGACCGAGAAGTTCCTGTGGGGTCTGATGGACGGGCGCGCCTCGCTGCAGGAGATCGGCACGTCCTACCTGCTGCACTACGGCTCCTTCGACTTCGAGATCATCCCGACCCTGATCGTGAAGCTGCTGCGCGCCGACCTCCTGACCATGCGCCCGGTGTCGCGCCTGCGCGCGGTGCTGGCGCGCAACCGGCGCAACCCGGCGGCGCGCGCGATGGAGGGAACGCTGCACGCGCTGGAGCGCCTGACCGTCACGAGCCGGCGCTCGCACCAGTTCTTCGAGCGGCTCTACCGCTACGGCGGCTTCGTGCTCTTCACCCCGTGGGCCCTGATCGCGCTCGCGATCATGGTGGTGGTGGGCGGCCGCAGCGCGATCCTCATCTGGCACGACCTCGGGGAGGTGACCCACGGGCTCGCGAGCCACCCGCTGGCGGCCATCTTGCTGGTGAAGATCGTGTTCTGGCTCACCGTGGTCAACCACCAGATCATCCACGCGCTCGCGTGCATCCACTACCGGCGCCGCGTGCGCGAGTTCGGGTTCACGATCCTCCACGGCTTCATCCCGACCTTCTACGCCGACGTCACCGACATCTTCATGGCCACCCGCCGCGCCCGCATCGTCAACGCGGTGGCGGGCCCGCTCTTCCACCTCTTCCTGGGCTTCTTCTGCTTCTGGATCGCCGCGCGGCTCGAGCCCGGGTTGATCCAGGGCTTCCTCGCCGCCTCCGCGCTGCTCCAGCTGCAGTCGTTCCTGATCAGCCTGTACCCGTTCTGGTTCCTCGAGATGGACGGCTACCACATCCTGGTCGAGATGGTGGGCGTGCCCACGCTCAACCACGACTCGGTGCGGTTCGTGCGCGAGTCGCTCTGGCGGCGCATCCAGACCGCCACCTGGCTCACGCGCCAGGAGGCGATCTGCCTCGCCTACTTCACGCTCTCGGTCGCCTCCCTCGCGGGCTTCGTGCTCCTGAACGTCTGGCTGCTCACGCGGGCCGGGAAGTCTTAGACAAACGGTCGCCCTGAAGTAGTAAACGGTCGTCCGCGGCCTGGGGAAGTGCGGAGGCCATGTCGGGGCCCCCGCAGCCGAAGAGCTTGAAGGAGTAGACGGTTGTCCGCGGCCCGGGGAGTGAAGAGCCCGAAGCAGTGAACGGTCGTCCGCGGCCTGGGGGAGTGCGGGGGCCATGTCGGGGCCCCCGCAGCTGAAGAGCCTGAAGCAGTAAACGGTCGCTACCCGCCCCCGCGAATAACCAGGGCCAGCAGCCGGCCGATCGATTCGCCGAATGCTTCGGGGAGGTCGGTGGCTTCTTCCAGGGCGCGGCGCTGGGCGGCCTCGTCGAGCCGCTCGAGGCGGGCCTGGGCGCGGAGGCGCACCTCGGGCCCCAGGAGCCGCGCCACCTCGAGCACGAAGCGCAGGGCCTGCTCCGCGCGCTCGGGCGGCGACGCGGCGCCGGCGAGCGCGGCCATCCCGGCCTCGCGCAACCGGCGGCTCAGGCGCACGCGCTGACCGTGCACGTGCAGCAGGTCGCCGGGCACCGGGCCCCACTCGAGCGCGAGATCGGCGGTGACCCGCGCGATGTCGGCGGCCAGCGCGGGCGCGCTCTCGCGGGCGATCAGCTCGCCGAGAGCGACCGCCCACACCGGCGGCAGCGGCGACGGGGCCCGCGTGTCGACCACCGGCGCCGGGGTCTCGCGCACCTCGCCCGAGCGGTCCAGCACGAGCCGGTCCTCGATCGGGCCGTTGAGGGCCCACAGCGAGCAGACCACCCGGTCGCCGTCGGCGCGGATCACGCGGGGCTCGCGCCGGCGGATGCCCTGCCACTCCGCGCGATAGAACGGGACGCCGTCGAGGATCACCTTGTCCACCTCGTGGCGGAGCTGCACCACCACGCCGGGTGTCACGTGATGCGTCTCGAACGGAGCCGGATGCCAGTCGAGCCCGCCGTCGGCCAGAAAGCGCTCGAGCGGCAGCGCCTCGGTGGTGTCGTAACGGAAGCACTCGAGCAGCGCGGTGAAGAGCTGCTCGGTCGGGTACGGCCCACGGTAGCGAACCGTCGCGACGCCGTGATCCTTCATCAGGCCCGCGATCAGGTTCAGCAGCGTGGTGCCGCCCCCGGCGGGTAGTCGGCGCGGCTCGGCGAGCGGCGGGATGAAGTCCGGCCGGGCGTAGTCGAGAGCCTGGAAGACGGTCAGGGCCTCGCGGGGGGCCCACGGCGCGTCCGGCGCGAGCGCCCACACCTGATCGGAGGGTCCCCACGCCGGATGGGTCAGGGCGGCGGGCTCGATGCCGATCCAGCGCCCGTCGGGCAGGAGGGCCTTCGCCCACGCGAGGCCGCCGTCCGGCCGCCAGCGCCAGGCCGCGGTCAGGTGCCCGCGCCGATCGAGCTGGAGCAGCCGGCGCCGGCCGGGTTCGGGAGCGTAGGCGGTGAGCGCGCCGCCGCGCCCGGCGGTCACCGGAGGGTCGGGCTCGTCGAGCGCGCCGCCGAGACGCTCCACGCGCTCCGGGTCGATGGCGACGAGGTCGGCGCGCGCGAGCCAGCCGCGCAGCCGCGCGAGCGCAGCGCGGTCCATGCTGGCGATGATACCGTCTCCCACCGGTCGCCCACTCGCGGAGAGTGGCCCGAATCGGCGGGGCCGGCTCGGGCAGAAGTCCCGGCCGCGGGCCCGCGCCGGCGCCCGATCTCGCCGGATTTCAACGCGGCCCGCGCGTGGTATGTTGCTTGCTCCCCGGTGGCTCGGTGAGGAGACACGGCAATGCTGAAGGACGCGATGGGGCTCGAGCGGTGGGCGGTCGTCATCTCGTTGCTCTTGCTGATCACGTTCGCCGAGCTGGGGTTGGGCTAGTCACGGCAACGTCCACACACACCACGGGAGGAGCGGGATGAGCCACTACCACGATTCGGACGATTTGAAGGTCCTGGGGGAATTCAAGAAGCTGGCTCCCGCGGAGTTCAAAGGCTTCGTGGAGCTGGATTCGATCGTCGGCCGCGACGACGGCAAGATCCCGCGGAAGTATCGCGAGCTCATCGCGCTGGCGGTCGCGTGTACCACCCAGTGCCCGTACTGCCTCGACGTGCACACCCGCAACGCGAAGAAGGCGGGGGCCACCCGCGAGGAGGTCGCGGAGGCCTCGCTCCTGGCCGCGGCGCTGCGGGCGGGCGCGGCGGTGACGCACGGGGCGCTCGCGGTCAAGCTGTTCGACCAGGCGTAGCCGCGCGCGAGCGTCGCGTCGTCGTCGCCGTCGGGCGTTGCCCGGGGGTGCGCGAGCGGATACAATCGCGCGCGTGAACCCCCGGGCGATCGCCATCGGGATTGCGCTGGGCCTCGGAGCCTGTGCGCCGGTTGCGGTCCCGATGCCGATCCAGCCCTTCCCCGACGTGCCGGTCCCGGTCGAGTGGACGCCGTACTCCGACGACTGGGTGATGATCCGCAGCCCCAAGATCACCGCGGCGCGCCTCATCTACTTCACCCAGGAGAAGGCCGACGAGACGCTCGCGCACGCGCGCCGCCTGCTCGCCCGCGCGGGGTGGAACGAGACCCACAGCGAGCGCTTCGTCAACGCCGAGAAGTTTCCCGGGGTGTGGGCCGAGTTCACCAAGGGCGACGATCTCTGCCGCCTGACCGTGATCGAGGGGACCGGCGCCACCCACGTCGACTACACCCTCGCCCGCGTGAACCCGCCGGGCCCCTGATGGCCATCGCCGATCTGGTCTGGCGCTCGGCGCTCGAGCTGGCCGGGCTCATCCGGGCCAAGCAGGTGTCGCCGGTGGAGGTGGTCGACGCGGTGCTGGCACGCATCGAGCGGCTCAACCCGACGCTCAACTGCTACGCCACCGTGACCGCGGAGGAGGCCCGCGACGCGGCGGTGGCCGCCGAGGTCGCGGTGGAGACGGGAGAGGAGCTCGGGCCGCTGCACGGCGTCCCGGTCTCGATCAAGGACCTGTTGTTCACCCGGCGGGTTGTCACCACCGGCGGCTCCCGGCTCTTCGCCGACCACGTGCCGGAGGAAGACTCGGTCTGCGTCGAGCGCCTCAAGGGCGCGGGCGCGATCATCGTCGGCAAGACGACCACGCCCGAGTTCGGCCACAAGGCGGTCACCGACAGCCCGCTCTTCGGCATCACCCGCAACCCGTGGAATCCGGCGCTCACCCCGGGCGGCTCGAGCGGCGGCGCGGGCGCCGCGGTGGCGGCCGGCCTGGGGCCGCTCGCGGTGGGCACCGACGGGGGCGGCTCCATCCGCATCCCCGCCTCCTTCTGCGGGATCTACGGGCTCAAGCCGTCCTTCGGTCGCGTACCGCAGTTCCCCGGCTTCCCGGGGGGCTGGGAGACGCTGTCCCACACCGGGCCGCTCACCCGCACGGTGCGCGACGCGGCCCTGATGCTCGACGCGATCGCCGGCCCCGACGATCGCGACCGGCACTCGCTGCCCGCGGCCGGGCGGTCGTTCCTGGAGGCCTGCGAGGGTGGCATCGCCGGCCTGAGCGTGGCGTGGTCGCCCGACCTGGGCTACGCGCGCCTCGACCCTGAGGTCGCGGAGCTGTGCGCGATCGCGGCCGAGCGCTTCGAGAGCTTCGGAGGCCACGTCGAGGTCGTCTCGCCGTACTGGGACGACCCGGAGGAGATCTTCCGAGCGATGATCGGGGCCGAGACGTGGAGCGCGTGGGGCGATCGGCTGGAGACCGACGGCGAGAGAATGGACCGCTCGCTGCGCGCGCTCATGAAGTTCGGCGCCGGCGTCACCGCCGAGCAGTACCTGCGGGCGACGCGGCGCCGCCAGGACTTCTGGACCGAGGTGCAGCGCTTCCTCGCCCGGTTCGACCTGCTGATCACCCCGACGGTGGCGGTGCCCCCGTTCGAGGTCGGCCGGCCCGGGCTCAACGAGGTCAACGGCCAGCCGTCGTCGCCGCTCGGGTGGACGCCGTTCTGCTTCCCGTTCAACCTGACCGGCCAGCCGGCCGCGACGGTGCCGGTCGGCTTCACGAGCGTGGGGCTGCCGGTCGGCCTGCAGATCGTCGGCCGCCGCCACGCCGACCACACGGTGCTCGCCGCCTCGGCCGCGTTCGAGGCGGCGCAGCCCTGGGTGGACCGCCGCCCGCCGGTCGGCTGAGGCTCCCCGCCCTAGCTCCGCGCCACCACCACCGCGCCGACGAGCATCAGGGCAATCCCGACCCACGCGGAGAGCGGCGCGCGCTCGTGGGTACCACGGGCGAGGGCGAGCGCGAGCAGCACCGCGAGCATGACCGCCGCGAAGATCGCGGACAGCGACGCGTAGCCGAGCCAGGTCGTCGCGCGCGCCCCTCCGCGCTTGACTGGCGCCGCCCGGCGTGGATACTCGAAGATGGCGATGGGGTTCGCCGAGAACCGTCCGGCACCGACGGGCTGATGACCCCTACTGGCTCTGGCCGGTAGGGGTTTTTTGTTATGGGCGCCAGGCGGGCGCCGGGAGACGAGATGCGACTCGTGCTGATCTGCTTCGGCGGAGCGGTAGGGACGGGCGCCCGGTACCTGCTCGGGGGCTTGGTGGTGCGGTGGGCCGGCCCCGACTTCCCGTACGGGACATTGCTCATCAATGTGCTGGGCTCCCTTCTGATCGGGGTGGTCCAGCAGGTGGGACTCTCGAGCCTGTTGATTTCCGACACCCTGCGCCTGGTCCTGGCCGTCGGGGTCCTGGGCGGGTTCACCACATACTCGTCCTTCTCGTACGAGACGATCAAGCTGGTCGAGGGGGGCTCGTGGGGAGCCGCGAGCCTGTACGTCCTGCTCACCACCGCGCTCTGCCTGGGAGGCTGCGTGGCGGGCCTCGTGCTCGGCCGGGTGCTGATCGAGGGCAAGGGAGGCTGGTAGCCATGCGCAAGCTGGATGGCGAGCAGGTCCTGATGCGGATCTTCGTCGGGGAGAGAGCACGACATCACCAGCGCCGCGCGCCACTCGGTCGCGAGAGGAGACCAGCCATGCCGATTCGATCGATCCCGCTGCTCGTGGTCGCCGCGTGGCTCGGCTTCGTGAGCGCGGCGGCCGCCGCCGCGCCGGCGCCCGACGACCCCTACCTGGCCGGCTACGCCGGCGCGGTGCTCGAGCGCGAGTTCAAGGTGAGCCGCCGCGCGGTGAGCGTCGACAACGGGGTGCTGACGCTCGACGCCGCGCAACTCGCGGGCGCGGACCGCGCGCGCATCCTGACCACGCTCTCCGCGCTGCCCGGGGTCACCCGCGTCGAGGTGCGCGAGGCGGCCGCCCCCGCCGCCGCCCCGCCGGCGGGCGCGGGGGCGGATCCCACCGCGGCGGAGCGGGCGACGCTGCCCACCGGGTTCCTGCCGGTCGGGCACCTCTTCCAGCCGCTGCTCGCCGATCCGCGCTGGCCGCACTTCTCGGCCGCCTACCGCTACTACTTCGGCGATCCCGACCTCAAGCACGTGGGCGCGGTGAGCTTCGGCGAGACCATTCCGATCTTCCGGGGCAACGCACCCGGGGAGAGCCAGTGGGAGGCGGGCATCCAGGCCGGAGTCTTCGCGGTGTTCCAGATGGACCAGCCGTCCAAGGACCTGTTCAACGCCGACTACTTCGCGGCCCTCTACGGGGCGTGGCGGCAGGGCTCGTTCTCGACGCTCGGCCGGCTGTTCCACCAGAGCTCGCACCTGGGCGACGAGTTCCTCCTGCGCTCGCGAATCCAGCGGGTGAACCTGACCTACGAGAGCGTGGACCTCAAGCTCTCCTACGACCTGCCGTGGGGAATCCGGGCCTACGGCGGCGGCGGGTATCTCTTCGACCAGGAGCCCGATCTGCTGCCGTGGTCGGTGCAGGGCGGCGTCGAGTTCCGGAGCCCATGGACCCTGGCGTCAGGTCAGATCCGGCCGGTGGCCGCGCTCGATCTGCAGAGCCGCGAGCAGAACGGCTGGAACGTGGACGTCTCGCTCCGCGGCGGCATCCAGCTCGAGAACGTCCGGCTCTTCGACCGCAACCTGCAGCTCCTCGTCGAGTACTTCCACGGCAATTCCCCGGACGGCCAGTTCTTCAAGCGCCGGGTGGAGTACCTCGGGCTCGGGGCCCACTTCCACTTCTAGCCGCCCCGCTCGCCCGGCTCACGGGTGAGGGCGGTGACGAGGTCGCGGGCAGCCGAGTAGCTGGCCAGCAGGGCGGCGCGCGCCCCGGTCTCGTAGTCGGCGTAGTCGAAGCCGGGGGCGACGGTGGTGCCGAGGAGAGCGAGCCGGCCCCCGGGTCGCAGCCGCGCCCCCTGCCAGACTCCGCGCGGCACCACGACCTGCGGCCGCTGCCCGGCCTCGAGGTCGGGGCCGATCACCACCACCCGATGGGAGCCGTCGGGAGCGAGCTGCAGCATCTCGACCGGATCGCCCAGGTAGAAATGGAAGATCTCGTCCGAGCCCAGGCGATGCATGGCCGAGAAGGTCTCGGGCGTGAGCAGGTAGTAGATCGCGGTGCCGGCCGCGCGGGCGCCGCGGTAGTGCGCGGGCAGGGCGTCGCCCTCCAGGAGGTCGGCGCTGCGGTAGGTCTCCGCGAAGAAGCCGCCCTCGATCGGGTGGGGAACCAGGCCCAGCAGCGCGCAGAGTGCCTCGACGGTCGGCATGCGGCATTGTAAGATACCGGCATGCGCCGCATACGCCGCATCCTCCACGCGACCGATTTCTCACGCGCCTCGACCACCGCGCTCACGTGGGCCGTCGACATGGCCAAGGCCAACCGGGCCCGCCTCACGGTGGTGCACGTGATGGCGCCGCCGTCGCTCGCCCTGCCCGGCGAGGGCTACGTGTCGCCCGCGCTCTACGAGAGCCTCGAGAGCTCGGCGCGCGCGCAGGCCAACAAGCGCCTGGCCAAGGTCGTCGCGCGGGCCAAGACCGCCGGCGTGCGCGCGAACGTGCTCCTGCTCGAGGGCGTGCCCCACGAGCGGATCGCGCGGGCGGCCCGCCGGGCCGACCTGCTCGTGATCGGCACCCACGGTCGCAGCGGCCTCGCCAAGCTCTTCCTCGGCAGCGTGGCGAGCCGGCTGGTGACGCTGGCGCCCTGCCCGGTGCTGACGGTGCGGGGCCGGTAGGCGATGGACACCGCCGACTCGACGCCCATCACCGCCGAGTCCAAAGTCAACGACGTCCTCGCCCGGTATCCCGACACCGCGCCGGTGTTCACACAGGGGCGGCGCCTCTACGTGGACCAGCTGCACGATCTATACGCGCGCTTTCCCGGCCTCACCGTGGGGGACTTCGCGCGACAGAACGACCTGAACCTGGCCGCGGTGCTGAAGCAGGTCAGCGCGCTCGCCGAGTCCGAGGACGCGGCTCGGCGGCTCGCGACGCGCGCGCAGCACCCGGACGAGAGCCACCCCGGGCAGTTCTCGCTGACCCTCGGATACACCGCGAGCTATCGTCCCCGCGAGGACTCGTCACCCGACAGCGTGTCGGTCGTCGCGGTGCAGTCGTCCCGCGGTCCCGAGTAGGGCCCAACGAGCGCGGACCCCTCGGGCCCGGCGGCGAGACCGGCCGCGCCGCCCGCCTCCGACCGCTCCCAGTGGGGCAAGGACGGCGCCGCCCCCGAAGAGATCCGCTTTCTCGAGGGGCCGCAGACCCGCACCTTCGAGCTGTGGCGGGCCGTCCGCATCTTCGGCGAGTTCATGCGAGGCTTCCGCGCCCTGCATTTCGTGGGGCCCTGCGTGAGCGTGTTCGGCTCCGCCCGCTTCAAGGCCGATCATCCGTACTACGCGCTGGGTCGCGAGCTGGGCGCCCGGCTGGCCCGGGTCGGCTTCACGGTGATGACCGGTGGCGGTCCCGGGCTCATGGAGGCGGCCAACCGCGGGGCCAAGGAGGCGGGCGGGCGCTCGGTGGGCTGCAACATCGAGCTACCGCACGAGCAGCGCCCGAACCCGTACCTCGACCACTGGGTGACCTTCCGCCACTTCTACGTGCGCAAGGTCATGCTCGTGAAGTACTCCTACGCCTTCATCGCGCTGCCCGGCGGGTTCGGGACCCTCGACGAGACCTTCGAGGTCGCCACCCTCGTGCAGACCGCCAAGGTCCGGGAGTTCCCGATCGTGCTGATGGGCCGCGACTACTGGCGTCCGCTGATCGACTTCGTGCGGAACCGCCTGCTGGTGGAGGGCACGATCGATCCGGGCGACGCCCAGCTCCTGCTGACCACCGATTCGGCCGAGGAGGCCGTGGAGTGGGTGACCGGGGTCGGGATGCGCCGCTTCGGTCTGGGCTACGGCCTGCGCCCGCGGCGCCGCTGGTACCTGGGCGAGTAACCTTGACCCCTTACCGGCCTCTTGCTAGCGTAGCCGCGCCACCATCGACCTCGAACGGGAGAGAATCCATGCCGACGTCCCGGTTGCTTCGTCGCTTCATCGTCCTCGTGCTGGCCTCGGTCGCGGTGAGCGGACCGACCGCCGCCTTCGCCCAGGCGCCGATCAAGATCGGCCTGGTGCAGGGGTTCACCGGGGCCTTCGAGGTCTACGCCAAGCAGGCCAAGCGCGGCTTCGAGCTCGGGCTCGAGTACGCGACCGGCGGCAAGGGCGAGGTGCTCGGCCGCAAGATCGTGGTGCTCGAGGAGGACGACCAGCTCAAGCCGGACGTGGCCAAGCAGAAGGTCACCAAGCTCTACGCCGACGACAAGGTCGACCTGGTGGTGGGCACCACCTCGAGCGCGGCGGCCCTCGCGGTGCTGCCGGTGGCCGCCGAGTTCAAGAAGGTCCTGATCGTGGAGCCGGCGGTGGCCGACAGCATCACCGGCGAGAACTGGAACCGCTACGTCTTCCGCACCGGCCGCAACTCGACCCAGGACGCGATCGCCAACGCCCTCGCGGTCGCGCGCCCCGGCGTGGCCATCGCCACCATCGCCCAAGACTACGCGTTCGGGCGCGACGGGGTGGCCGCCTACAAGGTCGCGGTCGAGAAGGCGGGGGCCCAGGTCGTCCACGAGGAATACGCGCCCGCCACCGCCACCGACTTCACCGCGCCGATCCAGAAGATCATCGCCGCGCTCAAGGACCGGCCGGGTCCCAAGTACGTCTTCGTGATCTGGGCCGGCAAGGGCGGGCCGTTCCCGCAGCTCGTCGACAACCGGCTCGACAAGTACGGCATCACCCTCACCAGCGGGAGCAACGTGCTCGACGTGCTGAAGGCGATGAAGGCCATGAAGCTCGAGGGCATGGTGGGCGGGGCCTACTACTACTACGAGTTCCCCAAGAACCCGGTCAACGACTGGCTGGTTCGCGAGCACACCAAGCGCTTCAACGAGCCGCCCGATTTCTTCACCTGCGGCGGCTTCGCGGCCGCGATGGCGGTGGTGGCGAGCATTCAGAAGGCGGGCGGGACGGACACCGAGAAGCTGATCGCCGCGATGGAGGGGCTCGAGTTCCAGACCCCCAAGGGCCGGATGATCTTCCGCAAGGAGGATCACCAGGCGCTCCAGGCGATGTACGCCTTCAAGATGGTGTCCAAGCCCGACGTGGCCTGGCTGGTGCCGACCCTCATCCGCGAGCTCTCGCTCCAGGAGACGGCACCCCCGATCACCAACAAGCGCTGACCGCGATGGCCCGCGTTGCCGTCGGCTCGGTCTCGCTCGCGGTCGCGGAGTGGCCGGGACCCGCCAAGGGCCCGGCCATCGTCTGCATCCACGGCCTCACCGCCAACCACACCTGCTGGGCGAGCGTGGCCGACGTGCTCTCGCCCGTCCACCGCCTGATCGCCTACGACCTGCGCGGGCGCGGCGAGAGCGACAAGCCCGACAAGGGCTACAGCCTGGCGCTCCACGGGGACGACCTGGAAGGGCTCCTCGTCCACTTCGGGCTCAAGAAGGCGGTGCTGATCGGCCACTCGCTCGGTGCCCACATCGCGGTGCGCTTCGCGGCGACGCGGCCCCAGCGGGTGGCCAAGCTCGTGCTGGTCGACGGTGGCCTCGACGTGCGCCACGAGATCATCGAGTCGCTACGCCCGGCCATCAATCGACTCGGGGTCGAGTTCCCCTCGCTCGACATGTTCATGGGCTTCGTGCGGGCCCTGCCCATGTTCGAGGGGCGGTGGAACGACTACCTCGAGCGCTACTTCCGCTACGATGTGGAGGAGCTGCCCGGGGGCACGGTGCGGGCCAAGGCGGCGCGCCTCGCCATCGAGGAGGAGATCGTCAACCTCGAGCGGGAGCGCCTGTGGGTCTACCACCACCGGATCAAGGCGCCGACCCTCATCTTCCGGGCGCCCGACGGGCTGCTCACCGCCACCGATTGCCTGATGACCCAGGAGGAGGCGGAGGCGATGGCCGACGCGATGCCGCGCTCGAAGCTGGTGGTGGTGCCGGGGACCAACCACTACACGGTGCTGCTCGGGCAGCACCCGAAGGTCAAGAGCGCGCTGCGCACGTTCCTCAAGGGGGCGTAGCGACGGCCGCGGCCGAGGTCATCTCCACCCGCGACCTCACCATCCGCTTCGGCGGGCACGTGGCGGTCGATCACGTCAGCCTGGACGTGGCTCCGTTCACGCTGAAGTCGATCATCGGGCCCAACGGGGCGGGCAAGACCACCTTCTTCAACCTGCTGAGCGGGCAGTACCGCCCCACCGAGGGGCGCGTCCTCTTCAAGGGGCGCGACGTCACGCGGAAAGGCGCGGCGGCCCGCACTCGCCTCGGCATCGGCCGCTCCTTCCAGCTCACCAACGTCTTCCCGACGCTGAGCGTGCTGGAGAACGTGCGCCTCGCGGTGCAGGCGCGCCGCGGCCTCGGCTTCACCGCGTGGCGCGACTACCGGCGCTTCCCCGATCTCGAGGACGCCGCGTACGGTCTGCTCGAGACGGTGTTGCTCGAGGGCAAGTGGAGCGCGACCGCGGGGGCGCTGGCCCACGGCGAGAAGCGCAAGCTCGAGCTGGGGATCCTGCTCGCGCTGGAGCCGGAGGTGCTGCTGCTCGACGAGCCGACCGCGGGGATGGCGCTCGAGGAGGTGCCCGCGATCATCGACCTCATCGGGCGGCTGCGGACGCGGCGCGATCGCACGATCCTGCTCGTCGAGCACAAGATCGACATGGTCATGGCGCTGTCGGACTCCATCGCGGTGCTGCAGGACGGGCGGCTCATCGCGGACGGCCCGCCCGCGGAGGTGAGCGCGAGCGCGCGGGTCCAGGCCGCGTACTTCGGGACCGCCCCTCACCCTGCCCTCACCCCCGAGGGGAGAGGGTGATGGCCGATCTGCTCGAGCTGGACGGCGTGCACACCGACATCGGGCAGCACCACATCCTGCAGGGCGTCTCGCTGCGGGTGCGGCCCGACGCGGTCACGGTGCTGCTGGGCCGGAACGGGGCGGGCAAGACCACCACCATGCGCACCGTGATGGGGGTGCTGCCGCCGCGCCGGGGCACGGTGCGCTTCGAGGGGCGGGCCATCCACGGCCTGCCGCCGCACGCGATCGCGCGGCTCGGCATCGGCTACGTACCGGAGGGGCAGGGCATCTTCGCGACGCTCACGGTGGAGGAGAACCTCCGGGTCGCGATGCGGGCCGAGAACGCGGAGTGCCGCGAGCGCCTGCGCCGGGTGCTCGCGCTCTTCCCCGACCTCGAGCGCTTCCGGCCCGCGCGGGCCGGCACCCTCTCGGGCGGCCAGAAGCAGATGCTGGCCATCGGCCGGGCCCTCGTCAATCCCATCCGGCTGCTCCTCATCGACGAGCCCTCCAAGGGACTCGCCCCGATCGTGGTCGAGCACCTGATCGGCGCACTCGAGGCCATGAAGCGCGAGACCACCGTGGTGCTGGTGGAGCAGAACTTCGCGATGGCGAGCCGGCTCGGCGACGACTGCTACGTGATGGACGACGGCCGCACCGTCTACGCGGGATCGATGACCGCGCTGGCCGCCGATCGCGCCCTGAAGCAGAAGTACCTCGGGATATGAGGCGCGCCGCTCCCCTCCTGGTCGGCGCGGCCCTGCTCCTGCTGCTGCCGCTCGGCGCCATCGAGCCGCGCGCGTGGCTCACCCTCACGGTGGCCGGGCTCGCGATGGGCATGCTGATCTTCCTGGTCGCCTCCGGGCTCACCCTGATCTTCGGGCTCATGGACGTGCTCAACTTCGCACACGGGGCTCTCTTCTCGTGGGGCGCCTACGCCGGCTTCACGGTGGCGGTGGCGCTCGACGCCCGCCGGGGCTGGGCCGCCGCGCCGTCGGTCTGGCTCAACGCGCTCCTGCTCCTCCTCGCGGTGGCCGCCGCGGTGGCGGTGGCCTTCGTGCTCGGGGTGCTGCTGGAGCGGGTCATCGTGCGCCCGGTCTACGGCCAGCACCTCTTCCAGATCCTGATCACCCTCGGGGCCACCATCATCCTCGAGGAGGTGATCCGCGTCGCGTGGGGGCCGAACGACCAGGTCATGCCGGTCCCGGCCACCTTCCAGGGCTCGTGGGACGTGGCCGACGTGGTGGTGCTCCGCTTCCCCGCGATCGCGATCGGGCTCGGGCTGCTCGTCTACGGCGCCATGCAGTGGCTGCTCACGCGCACCCGGGTGGGCCTGATCGTGCGCGCGGGGGTGGAGAACCGGGAGATGGTGCAGGTGATGGGCCACGACATCCACCGCTACTTCACCGCGGTGTTCGCGGCCGGCTCCGGGCTCGCCGGGCTCGGCGGTCTCATGTGGGGCATGTTCGGCCAGTCGATCCGGCCCTCGATGGGCGGCGAGCAGCTGATCTTCGCGTTCATCGTGGTCATCATCGGCGGGCTCGGCAGCGTGACCGGCTCGCTGGTGGGCGCGCTGCTCGTCGGCCTCGCCTACAACTACGTCGCGTTCCTGGTTCCCAAGGCGGCGATCGGGGTCACCATGGGCATCATGGTGCTGGTGCTGCTGGTGCGCCCCACCGGGCTCTACGGAGCCGGCAAGTGAGCGCGAGCGCCGGCGTCACCCCGGTGCAGGCGGCGCGCGCGGCGGCGCGGCGCGATCGGTGGCGGGCGCCCACCCTCTACCTGCGCGTGGCCGTCGTGGCCGCGTGGGCGCTGCTCCCGGCGCTGGGTCCCTCCTTCCAGCTGCTCGACCTCGCGGTGAAGATCGCCCTCTTCGCCACCCTCGCGGCCAGCTACGACGTGGTGATCGGCTACACCGGCATCGTGTCGTTCGGCCACGCGATGTTCTTCGGCTTCGGGGCCTACGCGGTGGCGGTCGCGGGGGGCCGGCTCGGCGCTCCCACCTACGGCCACCTGCTGCTGGGCTTCCTGGCCGGCGTCGCGGTGTCCGCGGTGGTGGCGGTGGTGGTCGGCGCGTTCTCGCTGCGGGTCAAGGCGCTCTTCTTCGCGATGATCACGCTGGCCTTCGCCGAGTTCGCGCTCATCCTCGCGGTGCAGTGGGGCGCCCTGACCGGCGGGGAGGACGGCCTCTCCCCGAAGCTGCCCGGCGTGTTCGCGGCGGGCGCGGAGGGCGTGCTCGGGCTCTCCGGCCGGCTCGTCACCTACTACGTCCTGCTCGCGATGTGCCTCGCGCTCTTCCTGCTGATGAGCCGCTTCGTGCACTCGCCGCTCGGCCGGACGCTCCAGGCCATCCGCGACAACGAGCTGCGCGCGGAGGCGCTGGGCTATCGCACCTTCGTCTTCCAGCTCGTGGCCTCCTCGTTCGGCAGCGTGGTGGCGACCGTCCTCGGCGGCGGTTACGTGCTGTGGGTCCGCTACGTGAATCCGGAGTCGGCGCTGGGCGTCCCGATCATGCTCGACGTGCTCCTGATGGTGATCATCGGGGGCATCGGCACGCTGTACGGCGGCTTCGTGGGCGCCGCGATCCTCTTGACCGCCCGCACCCTGCTGCCGAACCTGCGCGGGCTGGGCGGCTCGCTGGTCGCGGGCTCGGAGATCCTCCAGCGCCTCTCCGAGCGCTGGCTCCTCTACTTCGGCATCCTCTTCGTGCTCGTGGTGTTCTTCTTTCCGCGCGGCGTGCTCGGCACGCTCCGCGAGGTCGCGGCGCGACGACGCGGCCCGGCAACCCCGCGGACGTGAGCCCTTCTTTTGTCCCGCCTTTCGGGTATGCTGTGCCTGAGAATGCCCGCCCGGGACTACGACGCCATCGTGGTAGGGGCCAGCTTCGGAGGCCTCGCCGTCGCCCGCCAGCTCCGGGGTGAAGTGCTACTCCTGGATCGGAACGAGGTCGGAGCCGTGCAGACGTCCGCCTGTGGAACGCCGCTGTGGGTGCCCGAGACGCTCGGCGTCTCCGCCAGCGTGCTCCAGGTGCACGACCGGCTCGTGATCCGGACCCCGACCCGGACGGTCCGCTACGATCTCTCGTCGGTGCCGTTCTGCACCTTCGACTACCGCGCCTTCTGCCAGGGCCTGCTGGCCCAGTGCCGTGTGCGATTCTTGCGTACCTCCGTGCTGGGCATTCAGGACGGCGCGGTGGTGACCGGGGAAGGCCGCTTCACCGCGCCGGTGATCGTGGATTGCTCGGGCTGGCGCCGCGCCATCACCGGGGGCGCGGAGACCGAGGCCCGCTCCCGCCGCCACTCCTTCGGCCTCGAGACCCACACCCCGTTCCGGGACGAGGGACTGACGTTCCTGCTGGATCGCCGGCTCATCCCGCAGGGGCTCGGCTGGATCTTCCCGGTGGGCAGCGGCAGCCTGATCGGGCTCGGGTCGTACGTGGGACGGTCCAAGCTCAGGCCCGCGCTCGACCGCCTGCTGCGGGAGCACGGGATGTCGGCGGGCTCGTACCACGGCACCTATTTCCCGAACCGGCTGCTCCGCGCCACCGTCGACCGGGTCTTCGCGGTCGGCGACGCGGCGGGTCAGTGCCTGCCCCTCACCGCGGAGGGGATTCGCCCTGCGCTCTACTTCGGCGGCGAGTGCGGCCGCATCGTGCAGCAGGTCGTCGAGGGCGGGCTGACGCTCGAGGCGGGCCTCGAGCGCTACCGCCGGCTGGTGGCCCGCTATCGCCGCCCGTACCGGCTGCTCCAGTTCGGTCAGGCGCTGGCCGCCCACACCCCGACGCGCTGGTTCGCGATGGTCACCCAGGTCGCCGCGACGTGGCCGTTCCTCTCCCGCTGGTGGCCCCGCTACGGGTGGTTCGGGCGACCCGATCGAGCGGCCGCGGCCACTTGAGGCGGGCACGGCGATGAGCGAGGCGCCGATGGCGATCACGCTCGCGGGGGACCGAGCGAGATGAGCGCGCGGGCCCGCTGGGCGATCGGGATCGGGGTCTGCGGCGTGATCGTGGGCTACTGCGTCTGGCTCGTGTGGACGAACGCGCCGGCGTACCAGTTCCTGGTGCGCCTCTACGTCGACAAGCACTTCCTCAAGCGCACCCTGCGGGAGTGGGGCGTGCTCGCCCCCGTCATCTTCATCTTGCTCCAGGCCCTGCAGGTGATCATCTCGCCGATTCCCGGCGAGGCTACCGGGATCCTCGGCGGCTACCTGTTCGGGCAGTGGATGGGGCTGTTCTACTCGACCATCGGCCTCACGATCGGCTCGGTGGTGGCCTTCTGGATCGGACGGTGGCTCGGCGCGCACTACGTGAAGAACCTGGTGAGCGCCGAGACGTGGAACCGGCTCGGCTTCATCGTGGAGGCCGAAGGGGCGGTGCTCTGCTTCATCATCTACCTGATCCCGGGCCTGCCGAAGGACATCGTCTGCTACATCTTCGGGATCAGCCCCATGCCCCTCTGGGTCTTCGCCCTGGTCTCGGGCTTGGGCCGCATCCCGGGCACCTGGGTGCTCTCGGCCCAGGGGGCCCACACCGCGGCCGGCGACTACATGCAGGCCATCCTGGTCTCGGCGGTGGCGGTGGCGGCGGCCCTGCCGCTCTACTACTACCGGCATCGCATCGTGACCTGGTTCCAGGGGCGGAAGGCGGGCCGGACAGAGGACACCAACGGAGAGCTTGACAGGGAGAAGCCGGGCCCGTAGACTCGGCCCACTTTGAACCCTGGAGGCATCGAGCCGGTGAGCACGAGGGGAACGACCAGCAGCCACGGAGCGTGGCGGTCGTATTTTTACTTTCCCAGCGTTCGCCGCCTGGCTCCCATGAGCTGAACGCAAGGAGCCACGGGCGACGAACCAGCCCGTGGCCAAGCACGATAGACGCCGCGGGCCGCCCCCCGCGGCGTTTTTGTTTTCACGCAGCACCTGATCCGCGAACGGGCGCCCGCACCTGGGGGAGTGCGGGGGCCATTTCTGGGCCCCCGCAGATGAAAGGCTTGAAGAACTAAACGGCAGCAACAAGCACCACAAACGCAGGACAAGAAGCAAAGGCAGAGGAGAGCGCCAATGATCATCGTGCTGAAGCCGGGATCGAGCGAGGCCGACATCGAGGACGTCTCACGCCGGGTGCGGGACTTCGGGTTCAAGACCCACCTCTCGCGCGGAGAGGTCCGCACCATCATCGGGGTCGTGGGCGACGACCGGGCCAAAGAGCAGCTGCTCGCGCTCCAGTCGCTCGACTCGGTCGAGAGCGTGGTGCGCATCCTCCAGCCCTTCAAGCTGGCAAGCCGGGAGGCCCATCCCGACAACACCCAGTTCAAGGTGCACGGGGTCCCGATCGGCGGCCCCCAGATCGTGGTGATGGCCGGGCCGTGCTCGGTGGAGTCGCAGCCCCAGCTCAACGAGGTGGCGGAGAGCGTCAAGGCGTCCGGCGCGCACGTGCTCCGCGGGGGCGCCTTCAAGCCGCGCACCTCGCCCTACGCCTTCCAGGGGCTCGAGGAGGACGGTCTCACGCTGCTGCGTGAGGCGAGCAAGCGTACCGGGCTACCGGTGGTGACCGAGGTGATGGAGCCGGACAAGGTCGAGGTGGTGGCCGAGCACGCCGACATCCTCCAGATCGGCGCCCGCAACGTGCAGAACTTCTCCCTGCTCAAGCGGGTGGCCGAGTGCGGCAAGCCGGTGCTGCTCAAGCGCGGCATGTCGACCTCGATCCAGGAGTGGCTGCTCTCCGCCGAGTACGTGCTGGCGGGCGGCAACCCCAACGTCATCCTCTGCGAGCGGGGCATCCGCACCTTCGAGACCTCGACGCGCTACACCCTCGACCTCAACGCGATTCCGGTGGTGAAGAAGCTCTCCCACCTGCCGGTGGTGGTGGATCCGAGCCACGGCACCGGGCACTGGGAGTACGTGTCGGCGATGGCCAAGGCCGGGCTCGCGGCGGGCGCCGACGGGCTCATCATCGAGGTGCACAACAATCCGGCCGAAGCGCTGTCCGACGGCCCGCAATCGCTCAAGCCGACGAAGTTCGCGCAGCTCATGGCCGAGCTCCGGCCGCTGGCCCAGGTGCTGGGGAGGACCCTATGATCATCGTGCTCAAGTCGGGCATCAGCGACGCCGACGTCCAGGACGTGTGCCAGCGCATCACCGAGATGGGCTACGGCCCGCACGTGATCCGCGGCGAGTTCAAGACCATCGTGGCCGCGGTGGGCGAGGAGCGGGGCCGCCCCGACCTGCGTCTCCTCGAGGCGATGGAGACGGTCGAGTCGGTCATGCCGGTGCAGCAGCCGTTCAAGCTGGCCAGCCGCGAGGTACGCCGCGACTCGACCGAGGTGCGCATCAACGGGGTCACGGTGGGCGGGCGCGACGTGGTGGTGATGGCGGGGCCCTGCTCGGTGGAGTCGCAGGCGCAGGTGCTCGAGGTGGCCGACGCGGTCAAGGGATCCGGCGCCAAGGTCCTGCGGGGCGGCGCCTACAAGCCGCGCACCTCGCCCTACGCCTTCCAGGGCCTGAAGGAGGAGGGGCTGCGCTACCTGGCGGAGGCGCGCAAGCGCACCGGGCTGCCGGTGGTCACCGAGGTGCTCGAGACCGAGAGCGTGGAGGTGGTGGCGGAGTACAGCGACATCCTCCAGATCGGGGCGCGCAACATCCAGAACTTCACCCTGCTGCGGCGGGTGGGAGAGATCGGCAAGCCGGTGCTGCTCAAGCGCGGCATGGCGACCAGCATCCAGGAGTTCCTGCTCTCCGCCGAGTACATCCTCTCCGCGGGCAATCCCAACGTGATCCTCTGCGAGCGCGGCATCCGCACCTTCGAGACCGCGACCCGCTTCACGCTGGACCTGAACGCAGTTCCGGTCTTGAAGAAGCTGTGCCACCTTCCGGTTGTCGTGGATCCCTCGCACGGGACCGGGCACTGGGACCTGGTCGCGCCGATGGCCAAGGGGGCGGTCGCCTGCGGGGCGGACGGGCTGATCATCGAGGTGCACCCGCGGCCGGAGGAGGCGCTCTCGGACGGGCCGCAGTCGCTCAAGCCGTCGAAGTTCGCCCAGCTCATGCGCGAGCTGCGGCCGGTGGCGGAGGCGGTGGGGCGGGGGCTCTAGCCGCTCAGGCGACGGGGGTCGGCGCGCGGCGGGCCAGGTCGAGCGTCTCGCGAACGCGCTGGACCAGGGCCGCGGGCGTGAACGGCTTCTGCAGAAATGCGGTGTCGGCGCCGAGGACGCCGTGGCGGATGACTGCGTCGTCGGTGTAGCCGGACATGTACAGCACGCTCAGGTCCGGGCGGAGAGGCGCGATCCGCTCGGCCAGTTCGCGCCCGCTCATGCGCGGCATGACCACGTCGGTGAGCAGGAGGTCGAGCGGGCCCTGGTGGCGCTCGCCCAGGAGCAGGCCCTCCGCGCCGTTGCGCGCCTCGATCACGGTGTAGCCGTTGGCCCGCAGGATGTCGCGGGCTAGCTCGCGCACGCCCTCTTCGTCCTCTACGAGCAGGATGGTCTCGGTGCCGCCCATCGGCGCGGCGGAGCGGACCGCCCGGTCCGCCGCGGGAGCCGCCGCGTCGACGCGCGGCAGGTAGATGCGGAAGGTGGTGCCCCGGCCCGGCTCGCTGTCGACCTCGATGTAGCCGCCGCTCTGCTTGACGATGCCGTAGACGGTGGCCAGGCCGAGCCCGGTGCCCTTGCCCTGTTCCTTGGTGGTGAAGAACGGCTCGAAGATGTGCCGCTGGTGCTCGCGCGAGATGCCCACCCCGCTGTCCGAGACCGCGAGCATCACGTGCGGGCCCGGGCGCGCGCCCATGTTGCGCCGGACGTACTCCGCGTCCAGCTCGACGTTGGCGGTCTCGACGATGAGGTGGCCGCCCTGGGGCATCGCGTCGCGCGCGTTGATCGCCAGGTTCATCACCACCTGCTCGACCTGCCCGCGGTCCGCCTTCACGTGGCCGAGGCCGGGGGCGATGTTGGTCACGAGCGCGATGTCCTCGCCGATGAGCCGGGCGAGCATCTCCTTCATGTCGACCGCGACCGTGCCGAGGTCGAGGACGACCGCCTCGAGGACCTGCTTGCGGCTGAAGGCGAGGAGCTGCTTGGTCAGCTCGGCGGCCCGACCCGCGGTGCGCTGGATCAGCTCGATGCCGCGCCGGAGCGGATCCTCTCCCTTCAGCTGGTGGAGGAGGATGTCGGTGCGCCCGAGGATGACGGTCAGGAGGTTGTTGAAGTCGTGGGCGACCCCACCGGCGAGCCGGCCGATCGCGTCCATCTTCTGGGCCTGCTCGAGCTGGCCCTGGGTCTGCGCCAGCTCGTCGTAGGCGCGGCGGGACTCGTGGAGGAGGCGGCTGTTCTCGAGGGCGATGGCCGCGTGCGACGCGAACGCGGTGGCGATGGCCATGTCCTCGGTGGAGAAGCCCTCCTCCCGGCGGGTCAGGAAGCTGAGCACGCCGACGACCCGATCGCCGATCCGGGCCGGAACGGTCAGGAGTCCGCGGTAGCCGAGCCGCTCCATCGCCACCGAGTGCTCGGGCAACATGCTCGGATGGCTGGCCGGATCGCGCAGCAGCAGCGGACGGCCGGTGGCCGCGACCTGCCCGGCCAGGCTCTCGCCGATCTTCAGGCGGGGGCGCACCGGCATGTCGGTGCCGACGTCGAGCGTGCCCGCCACCACCAGCTCGTCGCCGTCCACGAGGCGGAAGCCCACCCAGTCGGTGTTCACGATGCGCCCGCACGCCTCCGCGATCCGGCCCAGGAGCGAGTCGAGCGGCTGCATGCGCGACAGCTCGCCGCTGATCTCGACCAGGCTCTCGAGCCGGGTCTGCCGGGTGCGCGCCTCCTGCATCGCCTGCTCGAGGCTCGCGGCCATCGAGTTGAACGCGCGGACGGTGGGCCGCATCTCGCTCAGCTTGGTCTCGGGCATCCGCGCGGTGAGGTCGCCGTGCCCGAGCCGGGTCGCGCTCTCCGCGAGGGCCCGCACCGGGCGCAGGCCCACGAGCAGGATCACGTGGGTGAGGCCGAGGAGGGTGACGAGCAGCACCCCGGTCACCGCGATCATGGTGCGGACCTCGGTCCACAGCTCGTTCTCGAGGCTCTCCACCGACGGGGTCACCGCGAGGATGCCGTAGGTCACCGGGGCCGCGGCGATGGCGACCCGGTGCTCGTCGAGGGTCACCGGGACGAGCTGCTTCAGCCAGCGGGGGGCGTGGGAGCGGCGGACCTTCTTGGGGGACGCGTCGAAGATGACCCGGCGGCCGTCGCTCTCGTAGAGGAGGATCTGGCTCCAGACCGACTCGGTGTTGAGGTTGCGCATCGTCTGCTCGGCGCGGGCGAGATCGCCCACCACCAACGAGTCGAGCAGGAGGGGCGCCGCCGCGGCGGCGAGCCGATCGGTCTGCTCGGCGAGGCGCATCTGGGCCGCGGTGCTGCGCTCACGCAGGTTGACCGCGAGGCCGCCCAGGGTGACGCTGACGATGGCGACCGTGCTGAGACCGAGGAGCAGCGTGCGAAGGCTGGATCTCACTGGCCGATGAGGCGATAGATGCGACGAACGCCTTCGTAGTCCCGATCGGTGGCCGCGTCGAAGCCCTTGAACTTCCCCTGGGCGAGGATCGGGGCGGCGGCCGGATCGGCGGCCATGCCGAGCAGCGCGCGCCGCACGCGCTCCACGGAGGCCGGGGGCACCCGCGGATGTGCGATGACCGCGAGGTCGGGAAAGCCCTCCGAGACGTAGATCTCGCGGAACTGGACGTGCTCCCGCTCGGCGTACTGGGTGAGGAAGCGCGAGTTCACCGCGCCGGCCTCGACCCGGCGGGCCTTGACCTGCGCGAGCGTCCCCTCCTGGTTGCCGCCGAAGACCTCCTCGACCTGCACCCCCGCGCGCTTGAGCGCGACGAGCGGCACCGCGTAGGCCACGAAGGCGTCCGACGAGGGAAAGGACACGCGCTTGCCGTCGAGCTCCTTCAGGTCGCGGATGGAGCTGTCGGCCGGCACCGCGATGACCGCGCGAATGGGCTCACCCGCCCAGCGGGCGAGGACCTTGAACGGCACCGCGTCGAAGTCGGACTGGAAGTTGTGGTTGGTGAACACGAAGTCGAAATCGCCCCGCGCCATCATCGCGTCCGTCTCCTGCACGGTGCGTCCCATCCGGAGCTGGAGC
>DASZJM010000080.1:0-1638 GCA_035948165.1 Candidatus Methylomirabilota bacterium | reverse complement strand
CCGCCGCCGTACTCGATGGCGTTCAGCACGATCTCGAGGCGCTGGCCGCCCTTGGCGCGGATGCCGTCCGCGCCGGGCGCCCAGCCCGCCTCCCCGAGCAGGGCCTTGGCCTTCTCCGGATCGAACGGGTAGGCCTGGCGCAGCGCGGGGTCGTCGAGCATGACCGCGGTGAGCGGGGCGAAGGCCTTGAGCCCGGTGCCGCGGTACACGGTGGCGAGGAACGCGTCCTTGTCGACCGCGAAGTTCACCGCGCGGCGCACCCGCACGTCGTCGAACGGGGGCTTGGTGGTGTTGAGCAGCCAGATCCGCGGCACTCCCGGCCACGGGAGCTTCTCCACGCGGAAAGCGGGGTCCTTCTCGAGCCGGGGCAGCGACTGGGCGGGCACGAGGTAGATGCCCTGGGTCTCGCCGCTCTCGAGGGTGGTCACCCGGGTGCCCGGCTCCGGGATGAACTTCCACACCACCGTCTCGAGGAGGGCCGGGCCGCTCCGGTCGCTCCACGGCGCCTTCCGGGTGTAGCCCGGGAAGCGCACCATCGTCGCGTGATCCTTGGCCACGTAGTCCTTCATCATGAAGGGCCCGGTGCCCACCGGGCGGGTGTGGACCGCGTCACCGCTCTCGCGTACCGCCTTCGGCGAGACGAGCGAGAGCACTCCGGAGGCGACCGAGTTGAGGAACGGGGCGTAGGGCGTCTCGAAGAGCACCTGCAGGGTGAACTCGTCCAGCACCTTCGACCCCGCGTAGCTGCCGAGCGCGGCGCGGGAGCCGCCCGCCTTGAACTTCGGGTCCACGATCCGGTCGAAGTTGAACTTCACCGCGTCGGCGTTGAACGGGGTGCCGTCGTGGAACTTCACGTCGCGGCGCAGCTTGAAGGTCACGCTGCGGCCGTCGCGCGTGGTGGTCCACGACTCGGCGAGCCACGGCTGAAGCTTGCCGTCGGGCCCCCGGTAGATCAGGTTCTCGGCCACCGAGGCGATGACCTGGTAGGTCACCGCGGAAGGCGACGCGTGCGGATCGAGGGTGGGTGGCTCCTGGTCGAGCCCGATCACCAGGGAGCCGCCGCCCTGCGCGCCGGCGGGGCGCAGCGCGGGCGCGCCCGCGACCGCCGAGACCAGCGCGAAGAGGATCAGGGCCAGCCACTTCCAGGACCGCGCAGCACGCATCCGTCGTTTCCTCACGGGCGTCTCCTCATGGGCGCCTCCTCATGGGCGTCTCCTCACGGGCGTCTCCTCACGGGCATCGGGCCGACACCGGGGCACCGCACGCTCCGGCTCACGGCCGGGGGCTCATCGTGCGTCAGCGATCCGCCCCGCGTCAAGGCGCCCGGGGCGCGGGCCGCGCCCTTGACTTGTCTCGCCGCGCTGCCGATACTCGCCGAGCATGAGCGCCGACGTGCTGCTACGCGGGGTGCGCCCGATGGCGGGCGCTCCGGTGGACGTGCTGATCGCGGACGGCCGCATCGCGCGGGTGGGCCCCGGCCTCGCGCCGCCGGCCGGCGCGTCGGTGATCGACGGCGCCGACCGCGTCCTCCTCCCCGCCCTGGTCGACGCGCACATGCACCTCGACAAGACCTTCTGGGGCCTGCCGTGGCGGGCCCACGAGGCGGGGCCCACCACCCGCGAGCGCATCGAGAACGAG
>DASZJM010000079.1:0-10189 GCA_035948165.1 Candidatus Methylomirabilota bacterium | reverse complement strand
GCGCCCATCGCCTACGAGCATCCCCTGATGGAGCGTCACCTCCAGGAGACCTACGGGATCATGGTCTACCAGGAGCAGGTCATGCGGCTGGCCGCGGACCTGGCCGGCTTCTCGCTCGGCGAGGCCGACACCCTGCGCAAGGCGATGGGGAAGAAGGACCGCGAGCTGATGGCCACCCAGCGCGAGAAGTTCGTCGCGGGCTGCAAGGCCAACAAGATCGAGGTCAAGAAGGCGGAGCGCATCTGGGATCTCATCGAGAAGTTCGCGGGCTACGGCTTCAACAAGTGCCTGACCGCGGAGACGCGCATCGAGATGGCCGACGGCAGCCACAAGGCCATCACCGAGATCCGGGCAGGGGACCGCGTGCTCACCAAGGACGGGGTCTACGCGGCACGCGCGGTGCGCCCGAGCGGGGTGCGGCCGGTAGGCCGACTCCGCCTCGCCAACGGCATGTCGGTCCGCTGCACCCCCGATCACCCGATCTTCACCCAGCGCGGCTGGGTGAACGCGGAGGAGCTGGGCGGGCAGGACTTCGTCGCGGTGCTGCGCCGGCTCGCCCCGGGCGAGAGCGAGGACCTGGTGCCGATCGAGGTCTACGGGGAGCCGCTCGCGGAGAGCCTCACCAAGACCTACGCGACGGTGGAGGCGGGCTGTCGCGCCCTGCGCGTCCCGCGCAAGCGGGCGATGCGGCGCGGCACCCTCGCCCGCCTGGCCGCGCGCTTCGACTCGCCGGCCCTCCACGCCCTCGCCGAGTCGCCGATCGGGTGGTCCCGCCCGCGGGGCTTCGTGCTGGAGGGGGAGGAGGCGACCTACGACTTCGAGGTGCCGGGGGCGGCGAGCTTCATCGCCAACGGGGTCGCGGTCCACAACTCCCACGCCGCCTGCTACGGGGTGGTGGCCTACCAGACCGCCTTCCTCAAGGCCAACTACCCGACCGAGTTCATGGCCGCCCTGCTCACCTCCGAAATGGAGAAGACCGACAAGATCGTCCAGTACGTGGAGGAGACGCGCGCGATGGGCCTGCGGGTCGAGGCCCCCGACGTCAACGTCTCGCGCGCCCAGTTCACCGTCTCGGGCGACGCGATCCACTTCGGCCTGGCCGCGATCAAGAACGTGGGCGCGACCGCGATCGACTCGATCGTGAAGGTGCGCGAGGCCGACGGCGTCTTCACCACCCTCGAGGACTTCTGCGCCCGCGTCGATCTCCGCCTGGTGAACCGGCGCGTGATCGAGTCGCTGATCAAGGCGGGCGCGTTCGATTCGCTCCGCAGCACCCGCGCGGGCCTGCTCGCCTCGCTCGACCAGGCGATGGAGGGCGGGCAGCGGCGCCAGCGGGACCGCGAGGAGGGGCAGGTCTCCCTCTTCGACGCCCTCGGCGGGGGCGAGACGCCCAAGGCGGCGGTGGTGCCCCCGGCCGCGCGCGTGCCGGAGTGGCCGCAAGAGGAGATGCTCGCCTTCGAGCGCGAGGTCCTGGGCTTTTACCTCTCGGGCCACCCGCTCGAGCAGTACCGCGAGGTGGTCCGGCGGATCGGGGCGCTCAACGCGGCGGACCTGGCCACCCGCTCGACCGGCTCGCGCGTGCTCCTGCTGGGGCAGGTGAGCGCGTTCAGCGAGAGCGCGACCAAGAGCGGAAACCGGATGGCCTTCGCCACCCTCGAGCTGGTCGACGGCAGCGTGCCGCTGACCATCTTCCCCGAGCCCTATCGGAGCTGCGCCACCGCGCTGCGCCACAAGGGGCCGGTCATCGTGAAGGGACGGGCGGACGACAGCGACAAGGGTCGGGTGGTGCTCGCGGAGGAGATCAAGCCCCTGGAGGACGCGGTGGGGAACGGCAGTCTCGGCGGCAACGGACACGGCAACGGGAATGGCAACGGGCGCGGGAACGGCGATGGCAACGGCAATGGCAACGACCACGGGGCCGAGTCGGAGGTGGCGCACGCCTGCCGCATCCGGGTGAGCGCGGCGGCGGAGGCGCTGCCTGCGCTGCTCGCCCGACTGAAGGTGGCCTGCCGGGAGCACGAGGGACGGACCCCGCTCTTCGTGCACGTGCTGCTCCCCGAGCAGGAGGTGGTGCTGCGGGTGAAGGAGCTAGGGGTGGACCCGGCCGCGGACCTCGTGGCGAAAGTCGAGGGCCTGCTGGGGCCGGGCAGTATACTCGTCGAATATGCCGGACGAGCTTGAGTTCGAGAAGCCGGTTCTCGAGCTCGAGAATCGCATCGCCGAGCTGCGGGCCTCCGAGGATTCGCTCGCTGCGCGCGACGAGATCGCGAAGCTCGAGGAGCGGCTCGCCCGCCTGCAGCAGCGCATCTACTCGGGCCTGACCGCCTGGCAGCGCACCCAGATCGCGCGCCACCCGAAGCGCCCCCACACCCTCGACCTCGTCAACCTGCTGCTGGAGAATTGGGTCGAGCTGCACGGGGACCGGGTCTTCGGCGACGACAAGGCCATCGTGGGCGGCCTCGCCACCTTCGACGGCGAGCCGGTGGTGGTGATCGGCCACCAGAAGGGGCGCGACACCCGCGAGAACATCGCCCGCAACTTCGGCATGCCGCATCCGGAGGGCTATCGCAAGGCGCTCAGGCTCATGCAGCTCGCGGCCAAGTTCGGCAAGCCCATCATCACCCTCATCGATACCCCGGGCGCCTATCCCGGCCTGGCCGCCGAGGAGCGGGGGCAGGCCGAGGCGATCGCGCGCAACCTGCGCGAGATGGCGGGGCTCCCCACGCCGGTGATCTGCGTGGTGACCGGAGAGGGCGGCAGCGGCGGCGCGCTCGCCCTGGGCGTCGGCAACCGGGTGCTGATGCTCGAGTACGCGATCTACTCGGTGATCTCGCCGGAGGGCTGCGCGGCTATCCTCTGGGGCGAGGCCGCGAAGGCCTCCGAGGCGGCGGAGCTGATGCGGGTCACCGCCCCGGACCTGCTCAAGCTCGGGGTCATCGACGCGATCGTGCCGGAGCCGGTGGGCGGCGCCCATCGCAACTGGGACGCGACCGCGGCCAGCCTGCGGGAGGCGCTGCGCGAGCAGCTCTGGCAGCTCCGGTCCAAGTCGGAAGCGGAGCTGATCGAGGAGCGCCAGGAGAAGTTCCGCCGGATCGGCGTCTTCGAGGAGACCGTCTGAGCGAGACGGCTCGCCCCGAGTTTGACATGCCCGGGGGCGGATGCTACCGTAAGTCCCGACGTTTTATGAAAAAAATTCCCGCGCCGTCGTCTCGGCCGTCGTTCTCCTGCTGATGGCCAAGCTCCACCTGATCACCTATGGCTGTCAGATGAACGAGTACGACTCCGAGCGCGTGGCCGGCCTGCTCAAGGCGGAGCGCTACGAGCTGACCGATCGCCCGGAAGAGGCGGACCTCATCCTCCTCAACACCTGCTCGATCCGCGAGAAGGCGGAGGACAAGGTGTACTCCCAGCTCGGGGCCCTGCGGCTCCTCAAGCGGCGGCGCCCCGACCTCACGATCGGGGTCATGGGCTGCATGGCTCAGCTGCAGAAGGGCCGCATCCAGGAGCGCGCCCCCTACGTGGATCTGGTCTTCGGCTCGCCCGCCATCGCCCGGGTGGGGGAGCTGGTCGAGCGGGCGCGCCAGGGCCGCGGCCCGATCCTCGAGACCGGCGAGAGTCCGCTCGTCAAGATTACCGCCCGGCCCGACGGCGGGCAGCGCCTCAAGGCGTTCGTCACGGTCATGGAGGGCTGCGAGAAGTTCTGCACCTTCTGCGTCGTGCCGACGACCCGGGGCCGCGAGCGCAGCCACGCGCCGGAGGTCATCGTCGACGAGATCCGCGGCCTCGCCGCGGCCGGCTGCCGCGAGGTCACCCTGCTCGGCCAGACCGTCAACGCCTACGGGCGCGATCTCGACCCGGCCACCGATCTGGCCGCCCTGCTCGAGCGGGTCGACGCGATCGACGGGATCGAGCGGATCCGCTTCACCACCTCGAACCCCTACAACCTCACGCCCCGGCTCATCCGCGCGCTCCGCGACGTTCCCAAGGTCTGCGAGTACCTGCACCTGCCGCTGCAGTCCGGATCCGATCGCGTGCTCGAGAGGATGAACCGCGGCTACACCCGGGCCCGCTATCTGGAGCTGATCGCGGAGCTGCAGGAGACGGTGCCCGACCTCGCGCTCTCCACCGATCTGATCGTGGGCTTCCCCGGCGAGACCGACGAGGACTTCGTGGAGACCGTGGAGATGGTGGAGCGCGTGGGCTACGACAACGTGTTCGCTTTCCGCTACTCCCGGCGGCCCGGCACTCCCGCCGCCGACATGCCGGACCAGATCCCGGACGAGGTGAAGGCGGAGCGCAACCGCCGGCTGCTGGAGGTGACGACCCGCGTGGCCGCCGCGCGCAGCCAGCGGCTCGAGGGCCGGACGATGCCGGTGCTGGTGGACGGCGTGTCCCGCAAGAATCCCGGCGAGGCCGCGGGCCGGACCCGCTGCAATCGAGTGGTGAACTTCGATACCGGAGGCCGCGACCTGCTGGGCCGGGTGGTGGAGGTGCGCATCGCCCGGGCCCTGCCGCACAGCCTCCGTGGCGAGCTGGTCGATGTGCCCGAGGACCCGGGGGCGGTGGACCGGTTCCCGGTGGGCCTGGCCGAGCCCGCGTTCCCGGCCTAGGAGGAGACGCACCATGGTGCTGGAGATGAAAGTGAAGGGCCTCGCGCTGGATCCGCTCTCCAACATGCCCATGATCATCCTCCGCGACGAGGAGGAGAAGCGCTCCCTCCCGATCTGGGTCGGCCTCTTCGAGGCCAACGCCATCGCGCTGGAGCTCGAGAAGATCTCCACCCCGCGGCCGATGACCCACGACCTCATCAAGAACATCCTGGAGTCGCTCGACGCGCGGGTGCAGAAGGTCGTGGTCAACGACCTGCGGGAGAATACCTTCTACGCGGTGCTCTACCTGCGCCTCGGCAGCGCGGACATCACGGTCGACTCGCGTCCCTCCGACGCGATCGCGCTGGCCCTGCGCGTCGGCGCGCCGATCTTCGTGGAGGAGGACGTGGTGGACAAGGCCCGCACCGTCGAGGTCGCCAAGGAGACCGAGATCGGGACCGGCAAGGGCGACGACCAGGCCAAGATCAAGGAGTGGCTCGAGTCCCTCAAGCCGGGAGACTTCGATCGGATCGAGCGGGGCAAGGACCCGAAGAGCCCGGACGAATAGTGGATGCGCGTCGGGCTGTTCACCAACAACTACCTGCCGTTCCGCGGCGGGGTCACGACCGCGGTCGAGACCCTGCGGCGGGGGCTTGAGGCGCTCGGCCACCAGGCCTGGGTCTTCGCTCCGGCGGCCCAGACCCCGCATCCCGATCCGCCGTTCGTCTTTCGCTACCCCTCGATTCCCGCGCCGACCTATCCTGGCTTCTCGCTGCCGCTGCCGGTCTCGCGGCGGCTGCGGCGCGTGGCGCGCGCGCTCGACCTCGACCTGGTCCACGTCCACCATCCGTTCCTGCTCGGGGTGACCGGCCGGCGGCTCGCCCGCGGGCAGCGTCGTCCGCTCGTGTTCACGTACCACACGCGCTACGAGAAGTACGCCCACTACGTCCCGCTCCCCCAGCGCCTGGTGCGGAGCCTGGCGGTGCGCCTGGCCTGTCGCTTCGCCGACCGCGCGGACCTGGTGGTCGCGCCCTCGGACCACGTCGCGGATACCCTGCGGAGCCGGGGAGTGCGCGCGCCGGTCACGGTGATTCCCACCGGTGTGGACCTCACCCTGTTCAGCCCCGGCAGCCGGGCGCGGGCGCGCGCCCGGCTCGGCCTGCCCGCCGAGGGCCTCGTCTGCCTCTACACCGGCCGTCTCGATCGCGAGAAGAGCCTCGAGCGCGTGCTCGACGCCTTCGAGTCGGTGGCCGCCGCGGTGTCGAGCGCGAGCCTGCACCTGGTGGGAAAGGGGAGCCACGCGGCGGCGCTCGAGGCCCGCGCGGCGGCGGGGCGCGCGGGACACCGCGTCGTCTTCCACGGCGGGCTCGCGCGGGAGGCGCTGCCCGACTACTATCGCGCCGCCGATCTCTTCCTGTTCGCGTCGGAGACCGAGACCCAGGGGCTGGTGCTGGCCGAGGCGCACGCCTGCGCGCTGCCCGCGGTGGCGGTGCGCGCCTCCGGCGTCGACGAGGTGGTCACCGACGGCCTGACCGGCTTCCTCACCAAGGGCGAGACCGGCGAGATGGCCGACGCGGCGATCGGCCTCCTGCTCGACGCGGAGCGGCGGGTGGCGATGGGTCAGGCCGCGCGCCGACTCGCGGAGGCGCGCTTCTCCACCGAGCGGCAGATCCACGCGATGGTCGGCCACTACCAGGCCCTCATCGCGGGACGGCGCTGATGCCGGGCGCGAGCCTCGGACGCACCCTGCGGGTGGGCTTCCAGACCGACTGGGACCCGCACACCGCCGCGCCCGGGCACCAGGGGCTCCTCGCGTGGGATCACCGGGTGCGCACGCTCCTGCGCGTGCTCGTGTCGTACCCGGAGGTGCGCTACATCCTGCCGGATCGCATCAGCCTCGAGGCCACCGCCGACCCGCGCACCCTCGAGACCATGGCGCGCTTCCTCGAGCGGCAGAGCTGGCTCGTGCGCCGGGTGGCGGTCACCTGATCCCATGATCTGGAATCGCCCATGATCTGGAATCGAGACGTCGAGACCGCGCCGCGGGCGGCCCTGCGCGCCCTGCAGGCCGAGCGGCTGCGCGCGACCGTCGCCCGCGCGCGGGCGCGGGTGCCGTTCTACAAGGACGCCCTCGCGGAGGCGGGCGTGCGCGACGGGGAGGTGGACCTCGAGCGCCTCGCCGAGCTGCCGTTCACCCGCAAGACGCACCTGCGCGACCACTACCCGTTCGGGCTCTTCGCGGTCCCGCGCGAGGAGCTGGTGCGCATCCACGCCTCCTCCGGCACGCGCGGCAAGCCCACCGTGGTCGGCTACACGCGCGGCGACCTCGAGCTGTGGCGCGAGGTGATGGCTCGCGCGCTCGCCGCCGCGGGGGCGGTCCCGGGCCAGCTCGTGCAGATCGCCTACGGCTACGGCCTCTTCACCGGCGGCCTCGGCTTCCACGACGGCGCCGAGCACATGGGGCTCACGGTGGTGCCGGTGTCCTCCGGCAACACCCTGCGCCAGATCCTGCTCCTCCGGGATTTCCGCCCGCACGGGCTCGCCTGCACGCCGTCGTTCGCGCTGCACATCGGCGAGAGCATGCGCGAGCAGGGGATGGACCCGCGCGACGTGGGGCTCACCTACGGTCTCTTCGGGGCGGAGCCCTGGACCGAGGCGATGCGCGCCCAGCTCCAGGCGCTCTGGGGCTGCGCGGCGGTGGACTTCTACGGGCTCAGCGAGATGATCGGGCCCGGAGTCGCCACCGAGTGCGTCGAGGCGCGCGACGGCCTCCACCTGAACGAGGACCACTTCTTGCCCGAGATCGTCGATCCCGAGACCGGCGCGCCGCTGCCGCCCGGCCGCGAGGGCGAGCTGGTGCTGACCACGCTCACCCGCGAGGCGTTGCCGATGATCCGCTACCGCACCGGCGACGTGACCGCGCTCGATCCGGCGCCGTGCCGCTGCGGGCGCACCACGGTGCGCATGGCCCGGATCAAGGGGCGCACCGACGATATGCTGATCATCAAGGGCGTGAACGTGTACCCGTCGCAGCTCGAGGCCGCGCTGCTCACCCTCCCGGAGCTGGCCCCGCACTACCAGCTGCTGGTGGACCGGCGCGGGGCCTTCCCGACCCTGGCGGTGCACGTGGAGCCGGTGGAGCGGCTGGTGCACGAGTGGGGCGGCTTCGAGGCGGCCCCGCGCGAGGTGGCGGCGCTGGGCGCCCAGGTCGCGGAGCGGCTCCGCGGCCACCTCGGGCTCAACCCGGAAGTGTCGGTGGTGGCACCGAAGACCATCCCGCGCAGCGAAGGCAAGGCGGTGCGGGTCGTCGAAAGGAGATAGTCATGGCCGAGCGCGATGAAGCCCGACTGCTGGCCCGCATCGAGGCGGGGGAGCGCATCGAGTCCCCCGAGGAGATGACGGAGGAGTACCGCCAGAACCTGATCCACCTCATGACCATGCAGGCCGACTCGGAGCTGGCCGGCGGCTACGGCTACGTGCCGTGGATCGCCAAGGCCCCCGGCGTCGAGGAGAAGCACGTGGTGGCCCAGATCGTGAAGGACGAGCTGCGCCACGCCACCGTCATGTACGGCCTGCTCGCCGACCTCGGGGTCGACGTGGACAGCCACGTGCGGGCCCACGACGAGGTGCTCACGATGCGGATCGCGGCCGACGCGGACATCGGGACATCGCGAATCACCGCGGACAAGCGAGTCAACATTTTCTACTATCCGATCGACACGTGGGCCGACTTCATCTTCTTCAACTTCTGCATGGACCGGGGCGCGGGGCATCAGCTCGAGGACGTGCGCACCTGCTCCTACGGGCCGTGGGTCCGCGCCATCGAGGGCATCTTCAAGGAGGAGAAGTTCCACATCCGCCACGGCGAGGTCTGGGTGAAGCGGCTCGCGGAGGATCCCAAGACCCACGACGAGGCCCAGGAGACCCTGAACCGCTGGTACATCCGCACCATGAACATCTTCGGGCGGCCGGGCTCGGCCAAGAACGTGCTCTACCGCAAGTACCGCCTCAAGCTCCGCGACAACGACGAGGTTCGGCAAACCTTCGCGCGCGACGTCGCCGAGAAGGCGGGCGCGGTGGGGCTCACCCTGCCGGAGTGGACACCGGTGTGGGACCGCCTCCCCGAAGAAGCGCAGATCCCCGGATAGCCCGCGTGCGCCTCGTGCGACTGCTCGGGCTCCTGCTCCTGGCCGCGGCGGGCGGGCTCGCGTGGGACGGCGGGCCGCCGGCCGCGCGCGCGCAGGGCACCCGGCAGGTGAAGGTGGTCCTCGAGTTCCAGCAGCAGGCCCAGGGCAGCCGCCAGGGTGTGCAGGGGCAGGGGAACGTGATCGTCGAGCAGCGCCGGAGCGGCGACCCGCGGGTGCGCGGCCGCGGCGGGCTCGCGGTGGAGGACACCACCACCCGCATCACCCGCTCCTCCGGACTCTTCACGGTGGTGCTGGACGGCGGCGCCGGCTCGATCATGATGGCCGACGACGTGCCGACCCCGCAGCTCGCGTACTACTACGACTACGCCACCGGCAAGGGCTACGTGGCCCAGGGCGTGGCGTGGCAGCGAGTCGGCACCGCGCTCTCGGTGCGCCCGGTGATCCTGCCCGGCAACCAGATCCGGGTCACCCTGACCCCGGTCATCAGCTACTTCACCCCGTCGGGCGGCGGCACCATCGAGGTCGTGGAGGCGGCGACCCAGCTCATCGTGCCGAACGGCGGGCGCATCCAGTTCGGCGGCAGCACCGGGAGCCTGCACGCGGTCACGCGCCAGGTGCTCGGCTATCGCAACGAGCAATCCTCGCAGGACACCGCGCTGACCGTCTCGGCAAGCATCCAGTAGGAATCCGGTCGGGCTCCGTCAGGTTGTCTCCGCGAAGTAGGGGCCGAGCGGCACGTCGGCCACCGGCACCAGCACCGCCTTCCTGACCACGGTGGCGCGCAGGCCGGCGAGCGCCTGCATCTCCGGGTCCCGCCGCGCGGCCTCGAGCCCGCCCGCGCTGTCGAAGCGCAGGAGATGGATCTCGTCCGGAGCGTCCGGATCGCGCGGGGCGTCCGGCACGGTCGGCTCGGGACGCCAGATCCGCTCGAATGCGCCACCGTGCCGCTGGAAGACAGGGAGGACCTGCCGCTCGTAGCGCCGCAGGCCCTCACGCTGCCCGGGCTTGAGATAGATCAGGGCTAGGTAGCGTACGGCGGCCCGGCGTGAAGTTGACATAATGGCTCTTATCAGACTCTGCGGTAGGGCGCCAGGGGAGCGCCTGGGCTACTTCGAGCGGGCCTGCAGCTCGGCCACCCGGGCGCGGATGTCGGCGGCCCGGCGGCTGTCTGGCGCGTCTTTCAACAGGCGCTCGTAGGTCGCGACCGCGTCCGTCGGCTTCCCCGCCAGCGCCTGGGCGCGCGCGAGATCCAGGAGCGCGTCCTCGAAGAAGAACGCCTTCGGCGGCACCGCGCGCGTGACCGCCTCGTACGCGGTCACCGCGTTGGCGTAGTTCTTCTGCGCCTCCCACGTGTAGCCGACGCCCGAGGCGGCCAGCGTCCGCAGGCTCCCGGCCGCGCCCTTGGCGAGCGCGATCTCGTAGGCCCCGCGCGCCGCGCCGTAGTCACCGGCC